>CAYJPZ010000043.1:18009-22569 GCA_964372185.1 uncultured candidatus Brocadiaceae bacterium | reverse complement strand
GATGAATCTTGAGTAAGAAGTATTTAACGTCCCGATAACCGTATGCCATACGCTTCAGCCGCTTTATCTTGTTATTGATTCCTTCTGATTTTGTGTTGAAAACGTCGCTATCCTTGACAGCCGGGTAACTCGCGCCGCGCTCCAGTTTACCTATTGCATCGATGAACCAATCAGTAATCAGGCAATCGTATCGAAAGTTTGGCTCAACTTTTTCTTCATTCGCACGTAGTACACAGTAGCCCGTGCTCGCGATCTCGCCGTCCAACTCATGTGGGATCAAGGCAACACGCGTGAGTGTTGGTCTGACCGTTGCAAACAGTACATCATTCGCTCGAATATCTTTTCTCGCTCGGCTGGGCGCTTCCGAACCTTTGAGTTCAGTGACATTGCGAATCTTGCACAGAACATTATCAACACTCGAAACATCTACATAGCGGAATATCTTATCCGGTTGTTTGCCAGGGTCACGTTGCGAAGTTCGAATTGTGACTTCTCGAATCAGTTGCACCTGCCAATCATTAGGAAGATTTTCCAGGTCAAACCCCATACTTCTCCCCCCGCTCCCTCACAATCATCGCCTTCTCCCGCTCGATCTCCTCTATCAGTTCATTCTCCGTCGGCAGATAGAGCTTGTACTTTGATGCAAGGATTTGTTTGTTTTCTTTGAGCACGGAATACTTGACCACCGTTTCGTCCTTGTCTGTACAAAGGATAATTCCGATGGTGGGGTTGTCGTCCTTGTTTTTGTATTTGTCTTCGTAGAGCCTGACGTACATATCCATTTGACCAATATCCTGATGGCAAAGCTCCCCTGTTTTGAGATCTATCAAAACGAAACATTTCAGCAGGTAGTTATAAAACACCATATCGATAAAGAAGTCTTTGGTCTCTGTGCTGATGCGTTGCTGCCGTGCCACAAAGGCAAACCCCTTGCCCAATTCCAACATGAATGCCTGAAGCTTGCCGATGATGGCCTGTTCGAGGTCGGATTCTCGGAAATCAGGATTGTCCTTGATTCCGAGAAATTCCAGGACGTAGGGGTCTTTGATGAAATCCAGGGGAGTTGACATGAGAGGCTTTGTCTTCTTCTGCATTTCCTTGATGGCTGGCTTCTTGTCTCGGCTCATCTTCAGGCGCTCGTAGTAAAGTGAGTTGATCTGCCGGTCAAGGACACGGGTGTTCCAGTTTTGGTCGGCAGCTTCGTTCAAATACCACGCACGGGCTTCCGGCTTTTCCACCCGCATCAGGAGGCGGTAATGAGTCCAGGTCAATTCATCACGCAGTGAGTGACGAATCTTTGATGAGCGTGACGCAGGGAATGTCGCATAGAACTGCCTAAAATATCTTAGATTTGTTTCCGTGTAGCCCTTTCCAAACTCTTCTGTCAGGCGAAGTGAAAGATTGCGGATTAGAAACGCTCCATACTCCGCTCGCTCCTTGCCATGCTGCTCCTCTTCAACGATCATCCGCCCAACGTTCCAGTACGCTTCAGCCATGACAGTATTGACGGCACGGTATGCTTTACCGCGCGCGGTGCGGAGCAAGTCAGCGACGGACTCGTAGAATTCGTGACGCAGTGCGTCACGTTTTTGTGAAGGCATTTTACCGGTCTTTTCAATTACGGTATCCCCCCACGCTTTATCTTTCATTTTCATCACGGAGGTTCCCGGCTTGGTCTTTCCGGCGTATTTGCCAAGTGAACCGGCTGCATCCGGCACCGATTTGATAATGCCGGTGTGTATCTTCTTTTTTGTCATACCCCGATCCTCTTTAGAATCTCTTTAAGCGCGGCATCAGTTGCTTTCTCCTCTTCCTCCAAAGCGTTCAACTCCTCCACAATCTCCGCAATGGGTCGGTACTCCTCACCCGCTCCGGTGTGGATATAACGGCTGGTGGATATGTTGAAGTCGTTCTTCGCTATCTCGTCCCGCGTGACGATGCGGCTGTATTTCTGATGATGGGTAATGTGCAGCACATTATCAAATTTTTCACGAGGAATTGATAAAAATCGGCGCACGCCTGCCGGTAAGCCGTGAGATATTTTCTTGGGTTCTGACAAATCGTGAATAATTTCTACCGTATCCATAATGACACAACCAGGGCATTACGACGACCCGTTTACGTCCACCTCCAACGTGCAGCCCAGGAGTTTTGCGGCGCGGCGGCAGGCGACCATGCGGGCGGTAAAAATCTCGAAATACTCCACCATGTCGGAAATCGTTCTGTCAATGTCGAGTTTCAGGGTGATGACCCTTCTTTGGGCGTCCATGTGAAGCTCTGACTTTGTCACCGCATAGTTGACACGGTCGTGAATATCGAATGAAATCTCTTTTGTGGTCCGCACCCGTGAACGATGGACGTCCGACTTGTCCGCCAGGATAAGCGCCGCCGCTACCGGGCTTACCACGTCGCAGGCGCCTTCATCATGGTTCCCAATTGCGCTCATGATCATAACGCGGTCTTCCACCGGCATCCCCAGCTCCTTTAAAAATTGTCCCGCCAGGGAGGCGCCTGACGCCGGATGTGTATGCCGGCTGACTACGTTGCCGACGTCATGAACGTACCCGGCAATAGCAGCAAGCTCACAGGTGTGTGCATCGTATCCAAGCGTCTGGAGCATTTTGCGCGCATTTTTCGCCACGTAATTCGCGTGCCGCTCCCCATGTTCCGTATAGCCTACTACGCCCAGAAATTCGTTCGCTTTTCTAATGTACACCATGACGTCCGGATGGTTTTTGACCTTTTCCAGGGTGATCATTTTGTTTTTTTCCATGTCGTGCCGTCCGGTCTGTCGTCAAGGACAAAGCCTATTTCCAGGAGTTTATTGCGAATAAAATCCGACAACTGCCATTGTTTCGCCTTGCGCAGTTCGGTGCGGGTGTCGATAACCACGTTCATAACGTTTCCCAGCACGTCTGATTCTTCCTTTTGCCGGGATTCAAAGGCATTTGGTATGATGCCGAGGACATCGCCTCCCAGTTGCCGGTAAAAGGTATCGATGTCCTCCAGGCATTTCCTGCCGACCTCTTGCCCAACGTTTAGCAGTGCATTGACCTCTTTTGATAGGTCAAACAGCACGGCGATGGCGCCGGAGGTGTTGAAATCCTCATCCATTGCCTCCAGAAAAGCCTTTTTATAGTGCGCTAGTTTTTCAAGGAGATGGGGAGGCGCCTCACCGTCTTTTGCGCTGTTGAGCCGTTCTCTCAGGAGTTTAACGGCATTGTGCAGCCGTTCCAATCCCTTATCCGCCGCGTCCAGCGCTTCATTGCTGAAATCCAGGGGGCTGCGATAGTGCGTGGTAAGGATAAAAAACCGTATGGTCGTGGGGTGATATTTCTTGAAGGCGTCCTTCAGGGTGACGAAGTTGCCCAGTGACTTCCCCATTTTTTGCCCGTTTACGGTAACCATGTTGTTGTGAATCCAGTATCGCACAAAGGCCTGTTTATTGGCGGCCTCGCTCTGGGCGATCTCACACTCATGATGGGGGAAGATGTTTTCCAGCCCGCCCCCGTGAATGTCCAACGTCTGCCCCAGGTACTTCATAGACATGGCGGAGCATTCGAGATGCCAGCCGGGGAAGCCGTCTCCCCACGGACTTCTCCACCGCATGATGTGGCCGGATTCCGCTTTTTTCCAGAGCGCAAAATCAGAAGGTTTTCTTTTTTCAGGATTAATTTCCACACGCGCGCCAGCCTCAAGCTCTTCCTGTTTTCTTCCGGAAAGCTTTCCGTATTCCTTGTACTTCTGCACGTCAAAGTACACGGAGCCTTTCGAGGCGTATGCAAAACCCTCGCTGATCAGCTTTTCCACGAGTTCGATTTGTTCCGGGATGTGCGCCGTTGCGCGGGGTGATATATCAGGCCTTACGTTGTTCAACGCATCCATGTCTTCAAAGTAACTCCGCGTATAAATCTCGACAAGTTCCGCCGGTTCCAGGTGGTCTCTTTGCGCGCGCTTGAGGATTTTGTCCTCGCCGGCATCCGCGTTGTCCGTTAAATGTCCGACGTCCGTGATATTCTGGACGTAACGTACCTTATAGCCCAGATACCGGAGGTAGCGGACGATTACGTCGAAGCTGACGTAGCTTTTGGCGTGTCCGATATGGGGATGATCGTACACCGTGGGGCCACACACGTACATACTAACAAAGCCCTCGTGTAAAGGCGTAAAGACCTCCTTTTTTCTGGTTAGGGAATTATAGAGTTTTAATGTCATGGCGTTCTTTCTTAAAAAAAAATTTTTACTGTTTCAACGAGGCGGGTTATTGCCGGTATTTACAAAATAATTCATTGTTTTTTTGCCCGTTTTCATCCTTTTTGCGCGCTTCTGATTCTACTTGATTTCTCAAAGGTTTCAAAGAAAAATGATTATAGGATAGGAAATTCAAAGTTAGGCCTGAAAGGCCGACAGGATATAGCGGGGGGTGGCGCGCCCCTCTGTAACGACAATAAAAAAATACAAGCCCCAAAGGGGCGACAGACGGCTTTTAGAATAAAATTGTTGTGTAAAAGTATTTTAGTCATAAAAGTGCCCCATGAGACAAAATGTGTCATGGGGCAC
>CAYJPZ010000043.1:3358-17999 GCA_964372185.1 uncultured candidatus Brocadiaceae bacterium | reverse complement strand
AAATTTTTTTTAAAAACTAATTTAATAAAAAAAACCGCCCATTCACAAAAACTGTCTATGGGGCCACTTCTTCAGTAAATAACCCCTTCACGCCCTGCATCATCATGCCCTGTTGTAATAATATTTTGCGCAATCAACTGCTCGTTTTGACCGCATAAATACGCAATGAAAACAGAATATTTTCAGGAACTAAAGGGATTTATTACGACTCGGCATTAGATTTGTATATAAAACGCCAGATGCAACAATATGCTTGGTTATAGCAACGTCAGGTTACCCACAAGAGGTGAGAAAGAAACGACACGACACGTAAATGATTTATGCGCCGTTTCCCGCCTGCAAAAAATATGCTACATTAAAGACCAGCAAAACATTGTAAAATGCTGGTATGATATTGTGCCATTGTAGGTAACGGAGCAATAAGCAACTTCTGTGGCGGCAAAATACTGGAGGAATTTATGCCGATCCGTATAATATGACATAATTAAAAGTGTAAAGAGGCACAAGTTGCAGTGTATGAAGAGGTTGTTAAGATAGCATTTGCCATATCAAGGGTAATGTTAGATAACTCTTGACCAAGTAAGGGTCTCTTGCAAGGAGGGTTTAAAAATGGCAGTGAGATTGAAATTCAAAAATGATGCACCTGGCGAACCCGCTTGTTATCGGAGAATACACGCTCGACAGAAGTTCTTCTGTTGAAGTCGTTTTTCCACTGGAAAGAGCCTTTTGGGGTAACAGGCGTTCCATAGATGCGAAGGTCCTCTTTTATCTGAACTTTGAAGGTTTTGTGTGTTTGTCCCTGTTCGCTTGTAGTCACAGTGCAGGAAAATACTGCAGTGGGACTGTTATTTGCCGGCTCTGCTTCTGCAATGATTGCGAACCAAATTGAAAATGTACGTTCGTTGCTAAAGGTGGAAGTGGCAGAACGGATATTGTAAGCATCCACCAAGTAGAACAGTTGTCGAATGGCGTTTTGCATATATGGCTTTTACTTTTGGGAGGGTTTAAGATGGTTGTGAAAAAAGCAGCACGGTTTTGCGTGCCGGTTATTATGGCGCTTTTGTTATTATCGTGTGGCTCGCCTGCCGCAGTGCAGGAAAAAGGTGGCACGGCGGCTCTCGAACCAAGCTTTACGATCCTTCAGGTCAATGATGTATATAAGATCGAAGGATTAGAGGGCGGCGACGTTGGCGGTATTGCGCGGCTGCGCACGCTCAGGAAAAGGCTCGAAGCCGAAGGAATGCCAGCGCTTGTGCTTCATGCCGGAGACATACTCTTCCCCTCGGTTATGAGCAAATATCTGCGCGCACAGCCTATGGTCCGGACGCTCAATCTACTCGACGGCAATCCCGCAGCGTTCGATCAAAACCTTGTCGCCGTCTTCGGCAACCATGAGTTTGACGATGCGGATCCGGGGATCGTCCTCGGACGCGTTGCCCAATCGGACTTCTCATGGGTTTCCTCAAACGTCCGCTATCGCTCAGCGAAGGACGCCCCGGGAGAACCATTCTCCTCCAGGCTGAAAAACGTGCATGACACGCTCATGCTTACCATCGGCAACGTCCCCGTCGGTATTTTCGGGTTGACGGTTGACGCACGGCGGCGCGACTACGTTGCCTACGACTACGAAATAACGGCGCGGCGCGCCATAGTCCGGGAGGCAATCAACCATCTGAAGAACAAGGGCGCACGGGTTATTATTGCGCTCACCCATCAGGATTTGGAACAGGACAGGCTCCTTGCCGCCGACTTCCCCGAAATCAACTTCATTATCGGAGGCCACGAACATTTTTTCATTCGGGAACAGGTTGGCCGCACCTGGATTACCAAGGCTGACGCTGACGCCAAGTCAGCCGTTGTGTACGACGTAAAGGCGCCTCTCAATGCCCCCGTAGAGGCAACGGTCAGAAAGGTAGATATTGGACGGGATATAGAAAAGGACCCCATCGTAGAGGAAGAGGTAAAAAAATCCCTGCAAGAGCTTTCGGAGACGATTGCAAAGCAGACGGGGCGAAGCGCCCAGGAGGAAATCGGCAGGACGCAGTACATGCTTGAAGGGATAGAACCGTCCGTGCGCGGACGGGAAACGGCGCTTGGCAATTTCCTTGCAGACGTTATTCGCGAACGGATGAATACCGATATGGCCTTTGTTAATGGCGGCGGTATTCGCATTAATGACAACATTCCACCCGGCCCCATCCGTGTCTATGACATAGAGGGCGTATTCTACTATGACGACGACCTCACGGCCTTTGAACTTACCGGCGCCGAAATCATTGAGGTACTCCGCAATTCGGTCTCCAAGAAGCATCTGGGTGATGGGCGGTTCCTCCAGGTATCCGGCATCCGGTTTAAATATCACGTGAGTGGGACTTTACAAAATCCGGTATACGGGGTCAATCAGGAGGACGTAGAGGTCATGCACCGCAGCGCTACGGGTTACGTCCCCCTGGAAATTAACAAGACGTATTCCGCGGGCGCCACCAACTATCTTTGGGAAAATGGATACCAGGATGGATATAAGATTTTTTCAAAGGGTAATAAGGGGACAAGCCCCAAGCGTCTGGACAAACCGCCGGCCATCGGTTTTCGCAAGGCTACGGAAGAAAAGATTGCCTCTTTAAAAGATCGAACGGTCACGACGCGGATCGAAGGAAGGATTGTCGCCGTGCCGCAGTAAATCAGGTATTTGGTATACTGTCAAATTATCGAAGCCGGGTTGCGTTGAGGCACGAAACTCAACATTGATATGAATGAGCGAACCCGCTAATAGGCACAAAGAAAACGCCTGGTGTCTTATTGGCTTTGAGGCAACTTTGATATTCCTGCAGATAGAAATTGTTCAATCCTTTTTTTGCAACCGCCGATACCCAGGATGTTGGCGATACTGTACAGCTCCGGCCCGTGTTCTCTGCCGGTCAGGGCGATACGGATGGGCAGATACAGTCCTTTACCGTTCACCATTGTTTCTTTTTGCACGGACTTCAACATCTCCTTGAAAATCTCAGGGGATATGGTATCCAGCTTTTGCAGCTTCGCATAAGAGGCTGCAAGGATGGACTGGCACGTCTCTGAGGATAAAAATGTGACGTGGTCTTCACTAACAACCGTATCCTTAAAAAAGATATCCGTTTCCTGTACTATTTGGGACATACAGGCTATATTGCCCCTTACTGCATCTATAATAGATTTTACACGGTTCCGGTCAATTTTGCCATTGTCTGGAGAAACAAAACCTGCCGTCTGGAGGTACGGTATTGCAAGGTCTGTAAGCCTTTCAATATCGGCCTCCCGCATATATTGACCGCTTATCCAGTCCAACTTCTGCTGGTCGAATATGGCGGACGACTTGCTCATGGAGCTTATCTCAAAGGCGTCAACAACGTCATCGACATTGAATTTCTCTTTTTTGTCTTTTGGAGACCACCCCAGCAGCATCATGTAATTCAGCAAGGCCTCCGGCAGATAGCCCAGCTTACGATACTCGGAAATCGAAGATGCGCCGTGCCGTTTGCTCAACAAACTGCGGTCTGCACCCATAGTGAGCGACAGATGGGCAAACTGCGGCGGTTTTTGCTTCAAGGCATGGAAAAGCAACAGGTGGCACGGGGTATTTGATAAATGGTCTTCTCCCCGAATAACGTGCGTAATGTCCATCAAGGTGTCGTCCACGGCAACGGCCAGATGGAAAGATGGCGTGGCATCCGACCGCATGATGACAAAATCGCCCGTCAGGCTCATGTCGAACTGGCAGGTACCCCGTATTAAGTCTTCGAACACGACCTGTTCATCCGGCACCTTAAAACGGATGGTGTATGGCGACCGGGACGCCTCGAAACTATGTATTTGTTTGTCCGTTAATGCCCTGCAGCGGTTGTCGTAGCGGGGCGGCTTACCCGATAGTCGGGCGATTTGCCTGCGTTCTTCCAGGGCTTCCGGGGTGCAGTAACACCGGTACGCCAGCCCATCTGTGATAAATTTCTTGCAAACGTCGTGGTATATGTGCATCCGCTCTGACTGGAGATAAGGGGCATAACTGCCGCCAACGTCAGGCCCTTCCTGCCAGGAAAGGCCGAGCCAGCGCAGGTCTTCGACAAGTTGGGTTGTATATCTTTTTTCAGAGCGTGCGACGTCGGTGTCTTCGATTCTCAAGACAAAGACGCCCTTATACCGTTTTGCGAAAAGCCAGTTAAAAACGGCCATACGCGCATTGCCGATATGTAAAAGACCCGTTGGGGAAGGCGCAAAGCGAACACGTATCATAGAATTAGCGAGGCAAGACCTCAGATTGATAAAAGACGTTTGGAACCACAGATTTCACAGATTACACAGATTTTCCGGCAGGTTCAAGCTTGTAGACTGAACCGTAACGTTTGGCATTACACAACATTTTGGCGGGTTCAGGTTACAAACCTGAACCCGCCTGGGACTGAACCTGTCAGAAATTCTATTCCAGCATTGGGTTGATAACAGTCCTACTCTCAGGATTTGCCGAAGACCATACCCAGTCCGCTGGACTTTTTACATACTGCTTGCACACCGGATTTGCGTGGACGTACTGAATCTTTTGAAGAAGATATTTTCTCGTTCGTATCACCTTTGGCATATTTGTTTTTTCCCAAAACCCAAAGGTACCATTTCCATCTTCAAAAAGGCCCAATAAGTTTGGTTCTTTGGCAATGATACTTTTCTGTATCTCTTTTGAAGTGAATTTCTTGAAATCCCTGACAAAACCAATCATATTGGGCAAAAACGCAATTAAGTGAATATGGTTGAGCATAAATACATACACATACACATTGAGGCCTTTGTGTTTTTGACAATACTGCAATGAGTCTGCCAGTATATCAAAACGATGGTGTTTGTCAAAAATGTAATACCAAGTTTGGCATTCGACATCTGTTTTGTTGGGTTTCGCACCTACACCACGCTTTATTTCTCTGCGTTCTCCGCGCCCTCTGCGGTGACCTGTTTCGTTATTTTTTTCTGCTATCCGGCCAACCTACTTCCCTGAATGCCCGGTCCAGAGATACATGGGTTTGGTATTGTCCTGTTCGCGAAATTGGGGGATATCCAGTTTGATCGTGTTTTTCCGGGCGATAATGCCGGTCATTATGCCCAAAAGGTCGGCTAACCCATAAGGCCTTTCGTACCGAACGATGCTCGCCGTGGTGAGACCCGCCATCTTTTTTGTCACCACAATGGCGTCTTCCAGGTAGCCCAATTGATCGATCAACCCGTTCGCCAGCGCCTGCTTTCCCGTGTATACCCTGCCATCGGCAATCTTTTTAACCGCCTCCACGTCCATGTTTCTTCCGGTAGACACCACGGTTACAAACTGTATGTACATTTCGTCAATGATGCCTTTCAATATCGCAGTTTCCTCCGGAGTCATCTGCTTAAGCGGTGAACCGATGTCTTTCATATCGCCGGAGGTGATAGAATTATTCACAATGCCATAGCGGTTAATAAGACCGGCCACGTTTATCAGCGGCATAATTACCCCGATACTTCCCGTTATGGTGGTAGGATGCGCAACAATGGCGTCCGCGGCGGAGGCGATATAGTATCCGCCGGAGGCTGCAACGTCCTGCATATAAACAATCACCTTTTTTCTGGTATCCGTTTTGAATTTCATAACGTTGTTGTAGATGATGTCACTGGCCGTGATGCCGCCGCCCGGACTGTCTATTTCAAGGAGAACGGCCTTGACGTGAGCGTCCTTCCCGGCATGTTTGAGTTGCTGCTTTACCACCTCAACAATGCTGGGCTTCTCGATAAACAGTCCTTCCGCAGATTCGCTGGTCAATACACCTTTAATGGATATTATGGCAACCTTGTCCTCTCCACTGCCCTCAATGACCGTTTCGGTAACCGGCGCTTCTTCCTCGGCTTCAGCGCCCACTATAACCGCTTTATGCAGCAGGAGAGAGCCGACAAAGAGGGTGAAAAGCAAGGCGGAGCTTAAGAAAAAGAAGATGGAAAGTCCCACCGCCACCCAAAAACCGGCCCCCCTCTTCTTTTTGATATACACAAACGGCCCTTCCATCGTCGGTGGAACGGGGCTATATGGCGTTTCAGTCATAATGAGTTTCCTTCCTTCTCTGCACACAGGCAGGGTATTTGTTTGCATACGGGACAGCCTGCCGTATACTTACCGATCGTTTCTTCCATCCTAATGCCCGACAAACTTGCCAGGGTAAAAAGCCAGGCAAGCACGTCTGCAAATTCCTTCTTTAACTCTTCCCGGTTATCTTCCCTCAATGCGCGGGAAAGTTCGCCGACCTCTTCGGTAAACCACATAAAGGTTTTCGCCAAACCACGCTTGGAGTCTTTTTCCAGGTACATCTCTTCAATAAGTTTTTGAAAGCCTTCGATGTCCATAAGGTTTATCTATCTTCTATGTTGAGGAGTTCCTCGCTGTGCCACTCGGGAACGAGGGTATGCGGTATCCGCAACACGTCCAATATCTTTGCGACAACAAAATCAACTTGATCCTCTATAACCTGGGGATGGTGGTAAAATCCCGGCATGGCGGGCAATATACAAGCCCCTGCCGATGACAGCCGTTGCATTGCCTCCAGATGAATGGAGGATAACGGTGTTTCACGGGGAACAACCACAATATCCCGCCGCTCTTTAATCGTAATTCCCGCAGCGCGTTGAATGAGATTGTTTGAAATGCCGGATGCAACGGAACAGAGGGTGTTCGTGCTACAGGGAACGATGACCATCGCCTTGATGGGGTATCTGCTGCTGGCAATCGTAGCACCAATGTCGGAGTTGTGGTAGTAGGTAATATTATCCGCCGAATAACCCAGAAACTTCCTGAAATCAGGCTGGTGGCGGTCTAAATCAATGGACAACTCATGCCTGATAACCAGAAACGCGGCATCGGATATCGCCAGATGGATATTGTATTCCCTCTTGCAAAGGAAACGCAACAGCCGCTGCGCATAGACTGCGCCACTTGCGCCCGTGACGCCAACGATAATGCTTTCCACACGCCCCCCATACTCGACAAAACTTTAAGGTACACAAGGATGAAATCATAGTCGCCAAGTTGGCGGATGTAATAATCAAACATCATCCGAATTTCCCGGATGGATGAAACTTCCGACTAAACACAAAGGTGGTTATGAATTTCACAACTTAACGCGTACGCCCCTTCCCCCCCCGCCGTAAATCAAGGTTACGGCTAGTATAGCAGTCAATCTGTAGGGTGTCAATAACGTTTCCCCCTCCATAACCGTAGCACTATACAGTAGTTAACTACCCTGTTTGCCGCAATGGCAATCCCCTATCCTGGTGCGGCACAAAACCGGTTAAAAACATTTGTTTCACCGATAGTAATAATTGCACAGATGTCACGCTTACGCTTGACGTAGCCCCTTAATCTTAGTAATATGCTATTATGGGGAGTGTTTTTAAACCAAAACCGGTAAACTTGATAATTGGAGCGCTGACGAGCATTCCAGAACTCCTTCGGCAGATTGAAGAAGAGGTCGAAGGCCGTTTTGGTCGCGTTGATCTCCGAAGCGCGGTACTTCCCTTCACGTTTACGGATTATTATAATGAAGAAATGGGAAGTGGCATTCAAAGGCGGTTTTATAGTTTGGAAAAGTTGATTATGCCTGACGAGATAGCCGGTATCAAAGCGCAGACAAATGCCCTGGAGGAGTCCTTCACCGCTTCACGGCAATATCCCGTGAAACGCCCCGTCAATATTGACCCAGGCTATATTAATGAAAGCAGGCTGATACTGGCTTCCACGAAGGATTTCTCCCATCGTATTTATTTGCGGGACGGCATTTATGCCGAGGTAACACTAAACTACCGGAAAGGTAGATACGAGACGTTTCCCTGGACGTTTCCTGACTACAAGACTGCCGACTATCAAGACTTCTTTCTTAAGGTAAGGGGCTTATACGTAGACAAACTAAAAAGGATAAAGGACGAATGGTAATGGAAAAGACTTTAATTATTTTAAAACCAGACGCAGTGCAACGCCGTTTAGCGGGAAAGATACTCTCCCGGTTCGAAGAAAAGGGATTCCAAATAATCGGGTTGAAGATGATACAAATCACGGAATCATCCGCAAGAAAACACTATGCCGCGCACGAAGGCAAGGATTTTTTTGAACCTCTTGTCAGATACACATCATCATCCCCCGTAATAGTCCTGGCGCTAAAAGGCAAAAACGTGGTGGAAATCGTCAGAAAGATGATGGGCGTCACCTTTGGCTCCAAGGCGGAGCCAGGCACCATCCGCGGTGATTACGCCGTTAGCAATCGCTTTAACCTGATACACGGCTCCGATTCTTCCGCTGTTGCTGAAAAAGAGATTAACACCTTCTTTCACAAAGAAGAACTCCTTGAATACAACCCCACTGATATGCAGTGGGTATATGATATATCTACCGGCCAGGTGGTTTAATCGTCTAGGAATTTCCATTCCCGCGTTGGAGCGTGGGAACGAGTTGTTGTAGGGACACGGTGCCTGTGTCCCTACGTGTGAGCATAAAAAAGTCGCCGGTGGACTAATTAAATGTATAGGAATTTCAATGCCGTTGGTAGGGGCAAAGCATTTGCCAAATTTGGTGTGAATGCATTGCTGTGTTAGCAATGCAAATGCTTCGCCTCTACATGAAGGAGGATATTATGAGACACACCTTGCTGATACGGGGTTTAATCCTGTCGTCTTGTATCTTATCTTTAACCTTATGTGTTAATGTTTGGGGGGAAAATGTTATGCAATCTGCAAAAGGGAAAAAAGCGGTAATGATTATTGCTCAGAATAATTTTAGGGATGAAGAGCTGCTGAAGCCAAAAGAAATATTGGAAAAAAATGGTGTTACTGTTACCATCGCCTCTTCTTCGCTGAAAGAAAGTACGGGGATGTTGGGCGCGAAGGTAAAGCCTGATATCTTATTCACCAATATCAAGATATCAGACTTTGATGCGGTCGTGTTTGTGGGCGGCTCCGGTTCTATGGAATATTGGAATAATCCCACCGCCCATAAGATTGCAACAGAAGCAAACGCCGCTCTGAAGACCATCGGAGCCATTTGCATTGCGCCGGTAACCCTGGCAAAGGCGGGTTTACTGAAGGATAAAAAGGCCACGACCTATTCATCCACAATAAATGATATCAAGGCGTGCGGGGCAGTATATACCGGAGCAGACGTTGAAAGGGACGGCAATATTGTCACTGCCAGTGGCCCCGTTGCCGCGCAAAAATTCGGAGAAACCCTTGTCAAGGCGCTCAGTCAATGATCCGGATACCACCAGAGGTGAAAAAATTGGTTAAACAGGTGGGGGATTTGCCCTATAGCGTTTTCCTGTCCATCGTTTTTTCCGTATGGATATCCGCTTCTGGGGCCGTTGCTAATGATTTCCAGAAAACCAACATCAGTGCCATCCGGGCCGTTGTGGGCGATGATATCATTACCCAGAACGAAGTCGTTAAACGGTCTGCCGTCGCGATCAGAGAGGCGCAGGAGCGATATCAGGGCAACGAGTTGAACAATAAAATTGAAGAAATATTGAAGAATACGCTGGATGAATTGGTTGACAGGAAGGTGTTGTTTAAAGAGGCCCAGCGTTTATTCGGCACCAATGAGGCGGGTATGAAAGACGTGGAAAAAGAGCTCGATGCATTTATAAAGAACGCCGTGAAAAACGTGGGTTCCTTATCCAAATACTATGAAATTGCCGAATCACAAGGGATAAATCCCATTGAAAAGAAACAGGAACTCAGGGAAGACTTTATGATAGATAAGATTATGAAGGAAAACGTTCATGAAAAGGTTAAAATACAACCAAAGCTGATGCGGCGTTACTATAACGAAAATATCGATGAGTTTCGCCAGAAAAAGGAAGTGCAGTTGCGTCACATCATGATTAAATTTTCCGCCCATAACAACGACAAAGAGGAAACGCTTTCAAAAGCTCAGGAGGTACAGAAACGCATCAAAAAAGGCGAGGATTTCCCAACGCTGGCAAAACAATATTCCGAAGGGCTGCATGCCGAAAATGGGGGATTGTGGAGCGTTGAGGAAGTCAACGAATTGAGGAAAGATCTTCGCGACATGGTTTACCAATTAAAGGACAACGAGGTTAGCGATATTACAGAATCGCCGGTTGGCTATCATATCTTTAAGGTAGACCTTGTTAAGCCGGAAAAGATGCAGGAATACGAGACGGTGCAGGAGGAAATTTACAAGAAACTCTATCGAGAAGAAACCGCCAGGCTAAAAAATCAATATATCAGTAGCTTGAAAACCGGGATTTTTATAAAAGTGATTAACGGAAATCCCTAAGACCTATTGCCGGGAATTGTTGATTTCACGCACCAAGTGGGCAATGAGTTTTTCGTAAGACTGGATAAGCGCAGGACGGTCTTTTTTATCAAAGGATTTAATAGGATTATTTCGTACTTCATCGGCCATACAATCGATTTTACCGGCAAGCGTCGCGGTAGGTTGTGCATCGGCGGATTTTGCCTTTACCGCTGACTTCGTGCCTTCTTTTTGGGGTTTTATCGCGGACGCTTTGCGACCCCGTGAAGATTTCTTTGAAGATTGACCCTCATTATTGACGTTTTTTTCTTCAGCCATTTTTCCACTCCTATTAATATTTATACGCACGGGGTAAATGTCGATTTCATGCCTTTGGGAGTTTTTCCTGACTTCGGTACCGGCGATAAAAACCCCTTACGCCTTTAAATCTCTATCTGAGATTTGGCCTCTACAACTTATGTGTATATATACCTATAATTGTAATCAAAATCAATGATATTTTTCCTCCCGGATAAATTAAGCATTTGGCGACTTTCACTTGTAGAGTGAAGTGATACTTCGTTCTTTATCGGTGTCTTTTCATGTAGAGCGAAGAACCTCTTCGCTCTACAACAGGCCAGAAGGGCAGAAAGTAAAGGAATAAAAGGTTGGGTTGTGTTTCAATTACCATGTAATCTTTACAATCTTACCCTGTAAATTCTACATTGTTTTCTGTCTTTTGGATTGTCTTTTACCCGGTAAAGTAAAAAAATATTTTTGTAACTACATATAACAAAAGTATGTTACACGCCATACCGGCATCTTTGTAAACATCTGGCACGCATCTTGCTCTTATTTCTAACCAAATAGGAATATCAATAGATTCATTGTCATAGTGTTTCAATGTCAGAGAAGGTTTTATTGAAAGGATGTAATATGAGAGATTTAATTGCCAAAGGGTTTTTGAAATACATTATTTGTCTGCTGGGTTTGGCTGTTTTCCTGTCCGGCGGGGTCGTACCGTCTTTTGCCGATACATGCAGAAAAGCTAACAATGATTTTGTGAAAAATGATGACGATGATGATGACGATGACGATGATGACGACGACGACGACGACGGAAGCCATCATGCCGGCATGAATTGTTTAACCGGCGGCTGTCACACGAGCGGCGAACATCGTTTCACTATAGGTGGAACAATTTACAGTGACATTAACGGTACTGCGGCGAGGGCCGGCGCACAAATAACCATTACCGGCTCAAATAACCAAAAAACCGTTTTAACGTCCGACCAAATAGGTAACTTTCACTCATCGCAGTCTATTCCGGCCCCATACACAATAACTGCATCTTATCTTGGCCGGGAGGTAAAAATGCCGGGTACTGCTATTTCCGGCGGTTGCAATGATAATAGCTGCCACGTCGTAGGCAACGGGGCGGCAGGCAGGGTTTTTATCACCACCATAGATCAAGACCTCACCGGCACGATAACGGAGACCAGCGGAAACTCAGGGATAAGCTATAATGGCACGATAAAGACTATTCTTGATACAAAATGCATTGTGTGCCATAAGGCCGGTGGGTCGAAGAGCGACGTGCCTCTCACTACGTATGATGAGGTGACAATCCCGCGACTGGTAACATTGGGAAGCAAAGATTCACTTTTGATAAGGAAACTTAATAAAAAATTATCCGAAGGTACGATGTGGCCCAGCCTCAACAACACGCGTGAATTTAACGCTATCAAGAAGTGGATCGTCTTACATAACGCACAGGAGAATTCATCCAATATGGCAACCGGGGCTGTTGTATCTGGCGCTACAATTCAGCTTATCCAGGGCGGGGGCGTTAAATACAGTACAACCACAAGCCAGGCAGGCGCATACGTTCTAAAAAGTGTTATGGCAGGTGCGTATACGGTGAGGGTATCCAAAAAAGGTTACAAAACATATACGCAGCCATATCAAATGAATCAGATCAACGTTCCGCCACTGGATATTGCTATTAAAAAAAAGAAGTAAAGGTTGCAGCGGGCTTCCCCCCGTTTTCGGTGGGATTATGGGGGGGGGGGATTTTCCTGCACATTGAAAAAATGGTTCAATAGGTTTCTTTAAAATTTATGAAAGGAGTCGATGCAGCATGAAGATTAACAAAAAGATAGGATTTTGTTTTGGTGTATTAGTTCTCAGTGTTTTTGGCACAGGTAGCCTGTATACGAATGCCCTGTACGCCGAGTCAGCAGGCCCCCAAGCTTACATGACAGGCGCAGCCGGCGATGATACCTGCTACTCGTGTCACTATTCGTTCGCCCTCAATTCCGGAAGCGCCAAGTTTTCAATTAATGCGCCCGCTAGTTGTAAGCATGGTAAGTTCATCAAGATAACGGTTTCTTTTGCTCAGTCAGTTGGCACGAGAAATGGATTTGAGATGACCGCTATGGACGCCAACGGCAACAGGGTGGGAACATTCAAAAAAATAGGGACTACCACTCAGGTTATTACCCCGAACGACAGCCGGGGACTTCAAAGCCAGGATGCGGGTAAATATATAGAACATACTATTGCAGGCGCCACGAAAAAGAGTTGGAAGGTTAAATGGAAAGTCCCTACCGGCGCTAAGAACCCGATAACCTTTTATGCCGCAGGAGTAGACGCCGATGGTAACGGCGATCTTGATAACGACTATGTTTACACGGCTACAGCGAGTACTACCGCCAAGTAAGCAAAGGGGTTTTTGCAATACTGCTGCCAAACAATTCATTCAGGTTGGGCAGCAGTTCTTTTCTGTTCACACGTAGGGACACGGCGCACCGTGTCCCTACACAAATTCGTTCCCAAGCTGGAGCTTGGGAACAAGAGAACGAGTATCATTTTATCAAAGGCATTATTTCAAGATGCATGGTCCCCCTCCGATATTAAAGATTGTACTCATGCCACTGCTCATTCTTACCCCGTTTTATGCCGTTCTTATTGCTCAAGCCGATTATGCGGTGAATACTACAGCATGTACAAACGAACCAAACGGCTTCGGTTATAATGATTTCATCTCCGGCAGTTTTAAAACACAATACGAAGGCCGTTGGGCAGAGGGGCAAGACGACCATGATATGTATGAATACCTGCGTTTTAAGACAAAAGACTTTCTGAACAACAAGGTAACTATTTCAGGCTCCGGAAGGGTATCCGAAGACCTTGACGGACATGAGCCGCAAACCGGGGCATTCAGGGACATCCTTGATACCAATGACAGCAGCGTCAGCGAACGGCTTTACTATTTATATGCGGATATCAGGAACCCCGTTGTTAACCAGTCCAACCTTCGCATCGGACGGCAATATCAATACTCCATAGAAACCATTCTGCTCGATGGGGCAAAGTACGAACAACGCATAGGCGCCGTTGACGCCTACGTCTTCGGCGGTTTGAGGACGTCACAATACAGCAGCGCCTATTTCGATACCGTGGTGGGAAGCGGCGTTGCCGTGCAGCCGTTTATGAGTACCCGAACAAACCTGGACTACATACGGATTATTGACGACAACTTCATAGACGACGAGGTGGGCGTTAATCTTTGGCAGAGAATTTATGATGATGTAAATCTCTATGGAAGATATACCCTTCTCAACACACAGCCAAAGGATTTTCTTGTCAGCTTATCCTGGAATAAGATAGACTGGGACGCCAGTGTGCAGGTATCTTATTTCAGATTCTTTCGTTCAATAGCCGATCAGAGCAACAACGTCTCTCCTTATTATCAAATCCTGGGGACATTCGAACCCTTTGACATCGTCAGCCTTACCGGTTATAAGGGTTTGGGGGAAAAGTTTGGCATATCAAGCGGCGTAGACCACAGAAGCGTGATTAGCCAGAGTGACGAAAACAACTTCAACCGTAGCTACAACAGAACCTTTTTGGCATTTTCAGCCAGAAACGTCCTCATCCAGGAATCGAGAGCTACATTGACGCTGGAGTATTGGAACACCGAGGGGGTTGACCACAGCACAGACATTGGCGTGGACATTGATAAAAAGATTAACAAGTTTGACGTGGGCGCCGGCACGGGCTACTCTCTCTATAGATATAATTTTGACGGAACCACCGATATGTCGTCCGCCCTGAATAATGAATTCACAAAGGACGTTGAACAAAGGGTCAACGTCCGTACCTATTACCTGAAAGTTAAATATTTATTAACAAAGCATTCGGACGTAACTATGCAATGGTCAACGGAAATAAGCGACACGGAACCGGGTACTTTTCATGAGTTGAGGCTTTCTTACAGCACCAATTTCTAGTTCAAATGTATAGGAATTTCAAAGTAGGGACACGGTGCCCGTGTCCCTGTATATAAACAAGAAAGTC
>CAYJPZ010000043.1:0-3348 GCA_964372185.1 uncultured candidatus Brocadiaceae bacterium | reverse complement strand
ATAATTAATTTTATTTTAATTACAAACGCTCTTTTTGTGGCATGGCGCGCCTTGCCACTACACTGTTAAAAGTTGCCGAAAGACCTAATTCATATTGGTTGCCTATGAATAAATACTTCTACATAATTTCTTTCATGGCCGGCGTCTTTTTAATGGCGCTGGGCGGCTGTGAAGAGTCCACAATCAATTACAGCCACGCCAGGCATAGCGAAAGAGGCTTGAAGGATTGCAATACCTGCCACACATATAACGAAGACCTTACCCCTAAATGGCCTAAAATGGCAAAATGCCTCGAGTGCCATATAAAAAATTACGACACCAATCACCCTGAATCCTGCTTACTGTGCCATACAAGGCCAGGGGCAACCATAAACGTCAGGCACAATATCCCTAAAAAATACCGGGATTTAAAATTTGCGCACAAGATACACCTCGAAAACAAGGTGGAGTGTAATCAATGCCACGAGCATATAGAGGAGAGTAATGACGTTACGCCACCGGGACTTATCCCTGATATGTTTGGCAACTGCGTCCCCTGCCATAAAAAAAGAGGGGCAGAGAAGCTGGCGTGCAACGTTTGCCACAAAAACATTAAAAACAACCGCATGCCGTTATACCATGAAGACCGCTGGGTCAAACACGAGGACCTACGCTGGATACAAAGACATGGAAGCGAATTTTATTACAACCAGGATTACTGTAAACGGTGCCATAACGACCTTGACTGGTGCGTTAACTGCCACCAGGAGCAAAAACCGAAAAGCCACAATAACGCATGGCGCAGGAAGACCCACGGATTTGCAGCATCCTGGGAACGGAAGAAATGCAGCGCGTGCCACCAGGAAGACTTTTGCGTACGGTGCCATACCGGCACGAAACCACTGAGCCATACGGTATCGTGGGGTGGAACAAAGACACGAAACAGGCACTGCCTCAACTGCCACCTGCCGGTATCAAGTTCTTCATGTGGAGTATGTCATCCCAGTCCGGAACACCCTTCGGCCCCGAATACTCCCCACATTGAAAATGATTATAATCATCCAGGTGGATGCCCAGATTGTCATGCTGGTGGTAGGAAAGGCGCTCCGAAGCACGATGATACAAGGTTAATAGGGATCGGGTGTAAGGTTTGCCATAACTGAGTACCTAAAAACAGACAATATGCCGCAAATTCCCTAGTACGGCACTGCCGCAACCAGGTTCCTCTAAAAAAAGGGAGGTAAGGGGGGTTGTAAAAACCCTGCAAAAAAAGTTTTTAGCGGTTGGAAGGCTATTGAAAGGCGCGTAATTCACCGCAGAGAACGCAGAGGGCGCAGAGAAAAACAACAACGGGGTAACCGCGAATGAACGCAAATTGACGCCAATATTTTTCGTAACAGTTCACCCGCCTTCCAAAGTGCCGATACCCTGTCAGGGTTTAAAACCCTGACAGGGTTATTTGGGCAGTCTGCCGATTCTCCACCAGTGAGGGGCAAGATGCGGATGAACAGTTACTATTTTTCTTTGTTTCGGGTTTATTAGCGGTTACCAGGGATTTCTCGTGCATATCCTCTTATCCTTCGACATTCGATATTAAATCCCTTTGAAATAGTAATAGCGCCATAACCCGTATGGAACTATAGGGCTGGGGTGCGGATGACCACGAGTTTTTCCTGTGTCATCTCCTGCATGGTATAAGCAATGCCGCCCGTTCCTATTCCGGAAAGGCGCCTGCCGCCGAATGGCATCCAGTCCACCCGGAAGGCGGTGTGGTCATTAACCATCACGGCAGATGCGTCAATCTTCTTTGCCGTATCCATTGCAACGTCGATGTTTTTGGTAAAGACTGCCGCCTGGAAGGCATAAGGTAAACTGTTTGCCCGCCGGATGGCGTCAAGCCTGTCTGTGTACGGATATATGCAGATTACCGGACCAAAGATTTCCTGGTGCGTCACGCGCGCGTCCACCGGGGGGTTTAAAAGCACGGTTGGGGTATAACAGGCCTCCGTAAGCTTCCTGCCGCCGCACAGGATTTTTCCCCCTCCGGAAGCCGCCTCTCTGACCCATTCGTCTACCCGGATTACCTCGCGTTCAAGGATGAGAGGGCCAACCTCGGTATATTCATCCAAAGGGTCTCCCACCTTCATTTGCCTTGCAACCCTCACCAGCGCATCCGCAAAATCTGAGACAATGGAGTCGTGAACATATACCCGCTGCACCGACACACAAACCTGACCCGCGTGATAAAACCCGCCTTTGGCGAGCAGGGGAACCGTATCGGAAAAATCGGCGTCCGGCTCCACAATCACTGGCGCCGCGCCGCCATGTTCCAGCGCACAGCGTGCACCCGGTGCAAGCTTTGAGCGAAGTCCCCAGCCCACCTTAGAAGAACCGATGAATGAGAAAAAGGCCACGCGTGGGTCTGTCACGAGTTTTTCTGCCGTCTCATTGTCAATAATCAGCGCACGGCACCACTCAGGAGGAAGGCCGGCCTCATGCAGTGTACTGACGAGGTTAAGGCAGGAAATGGGAGTTACGAGCGCCGGTTTTATAATTACCGGACATCCCACGGCTACCGCGGGAATTACCTGATGCACGACGAGATTAAAGGGATGGTTAAAGGCGCTTACCGCCGCCACAACCCCTATCGGTTCGCGAAAGGTGAAGGCAAGCCGGTCTTTTGACGAGGGGGTAAGTTCCATGGGAACCTCCTTCCCCGCTATCTGGTAGAGGGACGCAATGGCCACCTTAACCCCTTGTATGCCCCGCTCAATTTCTATGCGAGAATCGGCAAGCGGTTTTCCACCCTCTTCCGATGCCTCACGGGCCAACCGCTCTTTTTTATCCTGAAGCAATGTTACCGTTTTTTCGAGAATAGAGACGCGATTATATGCAGTAAGCCATCTGGCGCGGTTGCTGCTCAGCAAAGACGCCGACGTTAACGCATTTTCAACGTCGTCTGCGCTATGCATGGCAAGGCTTCTTATCAGAAGTCTACTATACGGTGAAAAGACCTTTAAAACGCCGGACATCGCCACTCCTCTATATAATAAAACAATCTGAGTCAGACATCAGATTGTATCGCCCCTCTGGGGCTAAAATGGTATGTTTCTCATTGACCCACCGCTTGCGCAGTGGGCTACGGTTGTTACACCCCTATGGGGTGGTCTTAACGCCACCCATAAACAAACGGTGCGGCTATAAATAGTAAAAAACCCCCTTTTGTGAACCTGAAAGTATGACAAGCGTCCCCCGCTTGTCATAGCAAAATTCCGTATTCAGTGGAATAATGAAAAATCATCATGTCAACCGGGGACGGTTGACCTACCGTGCAGTACGCATAATGCCCCGTTAGGGGCAACACAATCG
>CAYJPZ010000042.1:0-23447 GCA_964372185.1 uncultured candidatus Brocadiaceae bacterium | reverse complement strand
TTTTGGTTCTCTCATTGGAGGTTCGAGTCCTCCCCGGGTAGCCATTATATTTTATGGGATTATGAAAAATTTGACACTGTTATAAACTATGGGAGAAGCCACAGCAATCATTCTTGCCGCAGGGAAGGGAACGCGCATGTGCTCTCCGTTACCGAAAGTGCTGCATACCGTCTGCGGTTTCACCCTTTTGGAGTGTGTTGTTAACGCCGTACGGGAAGCAGGGATTTCGCAAATAATCGTGGTCGTTGGCAATAAGGGGGATGTGGTAAGAGAGAGCCTTCAAGGCATGCCGGTGACAATAACGGAACAGCACGAACAATTGGGGACGGCGCACGCCGTTATGTGTGCCAGGCATGTTCTCGCGGGGGGAACGGACACCGTTGTCGTGCTGAATGGGGACACCCCTTTGATTAAACCACAGACGGTGCGAGACCTGATAGCCGCAAATACCGGGTCAAACGCCGATGTGACGATGCTGTCAGCGCATCTGGACCGGCCAAAAGGATACGGGCGGGTTTCTCGCGATTCGCAAGGGCGCATCAAGGGCATTGTGGAGGAAAGCGAGGCGAGCGCGGAAGAGGTAAAGATCAATGAAATTAACGTTGGGATGTATAGTTTTAAGGGGACGTCGCTTTTGGCGGGGCTTGATGCAATCGTTCCCCATAATAAAAAAGGGGAGTATTATTTAACTGATATCATTTCGATTTTCTATCGAAGCGGTAAGCGGGTTGAAGGCGTTACCGTTACCGATACGGCCGAGGTGCTGGGTATAAATACCCAGCGGGAACTGGCGGATGTTAATCAAATAAGGCGTAATGAAATCCTGCGCTCTTTGATGGGCTGTGGGATAGTTATTGTAGACACCACAAGCGCTTTTATTGAAAATTGCGTGGAGATTGGTGAGGGGACAAAGATATATCCCTTTACCTACATCGGTAAAAACGTGGTGATTGGCCGGCGATGCCGCATAGGGCCTTTTGCGTACGTGCAATCAGGCGCAAGGATAGGGGATGACGCTGAGGTGAGAAATATGACTGAATTTGAAAAGGCGGAGTTTTTTTCACAGGAATACGGATAAATTATGGACAAAAAGAGAAGGCTTGACGGTATAAACCATTTAAAGATTTTTACGGGAAATGCAAATCCCGGCCTTGCGAAGAAGATTTGTGAACATCTTTCAATCCGGTTGGGGGATGCCTACGTGGGACGTTTCCCCGACGGAGAGATTGATTTAAAGGTGAATGAAGACGTTCGGGGCGCCGATGTGTTTTTGGTACAACCGACGTGTCCACCCGTGAATGAAAACCTCGTAGAGTTGCTTATATTTATTGATTGTTTAAGGAGGGCGTCCGCTACGCGCATTACGGCGGTGCTGCCCTACTATGGATACGCCAGAAAAGACAGAAAAGACGAGGGAAGGGTTCCGATAACGGCGAAGCTGGCCGCAAATATCATTACCGAAGCGGGGGCGGACCGCGTGCTTACCGTAGACCTGCATGCGGCTCAGATACAGGGTTTCTTCGATATCCCTGTAGACCATTTATTGGCCTTTCCCGTAATTTCAAAATATTTTACAGAGATGAAAACGGAAGACCTGGTGGTGGTGACCCCGGATGTGGGCGGCATAAAACTGGCGAGAAATTATTCCAAGAAACTGGGAATAAAGATGGCGATTGTGGACAAACGAAGGGTAGGTCCGGAGGAAACGGAGGTCGGGTTTGTTATAGGAGACGTTAGCGGTAAGAACGTGGTAATGATCGATGATTTGATAGCTACGGGGGGATCTATTGCCCAGGCCGCAAACGTCCTAAAAGAGCGTGGGGCAAAGGATATTTATGTAGGTACTACCCATCCGGTTTTCTGTGGGGCCGCTGTACAAAAGTTGGCTGCCGCGCCGATTAAAGAGATTATAGTGACCGATACCATTCCACTCGGCGACAAGGTAAAGGGTCTCGAAAACAAGATTAAGGTATTAACGATTTCCGGGCTTTTAGGGGATGCTATTATGAGAATTCACCGTCATGAGTCCGTGAGTTCTCTCTTTGTTTAATAATTTTATGTTTTGGGGAGTAGGATAGATGGATATTTTAGAATTAAAGGTAGAAAAAAGAACGACGAAGGGGAGTAAGGCCGCGAGGAAATTGCGAGAAAACGGACAAATACCCGCAATATTATACGGTCACAAAGAGGACAATATCATGCTCGCGCTGAAAGATACTGACTTTATGCGCTTACTTCAGACGAGAACCAGGATGATTTGGCTGGCATTTGATAACAAGAAGGAATCGGCGCTTATAAAGGACGTGCAGCACGACAACCTTTCCGACGGGATTGTTCACGTAGATTTCTCAAGGATTAATTTGGACGAAAGGGTTAAACTGCGGGTATCGGTAGAGGTGTATGGAGACCCTGTTGGCGTAAAAGAAGGCGGCATCCTAACGCACACGTTGAAGTCCGTGGAAATAGAATGTCTTCCCGCCGTTATACCGGAGAAGATAAAGGTAAACATATCTTCTTTAGGTTTGGGCAAGGCGCTTCACGTCAGAGAACTTCCCCAAATGGAAGGCATTCAATATCTGCCTGACGCTGAAACCGTTGTTGCGTCCGTGCATCAGATTTCCGCTGAAAAAGCGGTGCCGGAAGAGGAACTGCTGGCGGAACCAGAGGTTATTACCAAGAAGCCTAAAGAGGGTGAAGAGGGAGAACCGGAGAAAAAGGCGTAGCATCGTTGTGATAATGAAGATCATTGTCGGTTTGGGCAATCCGGGGGAAAAGTACGTTAAGACGAGACATAACGTGGGTTTTATGGTGATCGACCACCTTTCCCATCAGCTTGAAATGGGGTTGTCCCAGAAAAAATTCCAGTCTCTCTTTTACAAAAAATCAGTAGCACAGGAAGATATTGTCCTGTTAAAGCCACAGACGTTTATGAATTTAAGCGGACACGCGGTAAAAGAAGTTGCGGATATGTACAAGGTTTCGTTGCAGGATGTCATGGTTGTCTGTGATGACCTGGATTTGCCTTTAGGAAAGCTGCGGGTTAGGCGTAGCGGGGGTTCCGGCGGGCATCGGGGTATAGAATCCCTTATTGCGTGTTTGGGCTCCAGGGATTTTTCCCGCTTGCGGGTGGGAATTGGCCGTCCTGCTGTGGGAGACGTTGCCGATTACGTTCTATCCCGATTTTCAGAGGAAGAATATCCGCTGATAAAAGAAACCCTTGATAAGGCTTGTCAGGTGCTAAAAACATGGATTTCTGATGGTGTAGAAGCATGTATGAACGCGTTTAATTGAGTTTGTTTTTTTCTGCATATTTTATTGAATTGAGGAGGAAGAAAATTTGAGGATGTATGAAGCGCTATTTATAATTGACAATGCACACGCAAATACGGAATGGGATGCTGTGGTTAAGCACATTCAGGATATTTTGCAAAAAAATGGGGCTGAGATTCTAAAGACCGAAAAATGGGGTGAAAAGAAACTGGCATATAAGGTCAAAGGGCATAAACGCGGGACGTATTTACTGGTACATTTTAATGCCAAGAATACGGCTGTTCCGACGATTAGAAGGGATTTTCAGTTGTCGGATTACATTGTTCGCTCGTTGATCGTTAAGGACGATAAGATCGAGGAGTTGTCTCAGGTAGTCCCGGTTGAGGGTGCGGCGCCTGTAATGGTGGGAAAGGATGTTGTTGAGATACCGGAGATAAGCTTGTTGACGGAAGAAGTCGTGTCTGCCAAGGTTCCTGATAACGCTTAGGACCGCATAGCCGTTGGCCGTACTGAGGGGTTTGAAAACCGGGTAAGAAGTCTTGTAAAAATATGTGAAAATTACAACAATAAGGTTTTTAAGAGGAGCAAGGTATGGCAAGTCTTAATAAAGTATTTCTTATGGGTAATCTTACGCGTGACCCGGAATTGAGGTATACCCCCGCGGGTTTAGCGGTTGCAAGCTTTGGGATAGCAATCAATCGGGTGTGGACGGCTAAAAGTGGAGAACAGAAAAAGGATGTATGTTATGTCGACATTAGTATTTTCGGGCGCCGGGCTGAGGTTGTGGGTGAGTATTTTAGCAAAGGAAATCCGATTTTCATTGAAGGGTGGCTCCAGTTCAATCAGTGGGAAACAAAAGACGGGCAAAAAAGGAGCGCGCTCCGCGTTGTGGCGGATAATTTTCAATTTATAGGCGGCACCGCGAAACGGCCTGAAGGGGAATCGGGTAGTTTGCCAAAAGACGGGAAAATGTCTGATATAATGTCCGAAGATGTTAATCTCGACATTAACAATGAAAGCATACCTTTTTAATGTACAACCTGTTTGTCTGAAACGGGTGATTGTTTTAGAGGATAATTTATGATAAGGATAAAGACATAATGAGTAAAAAACAGTTTAACAAAACGAGCAAATGCCGATTTTGCAGAATGGGGGCGGATGATATCGATTATAAGGACACGCAAAATTTGCAAAAGCTTACAACGAGTCAGGGAAAGCTTTTCTCTAGAAAACGTTCGGGGAATTGCGCCCGTCATCAGCACTCGGTAAAACTTTCTGTTAAAAGAGCCAGATTTATGGCGTTACTTCCGTTTGTGACGTAAAAGGGGGATTGTCATGGAATTGTTGTTGAAAAAAAATGTGGACAAGCTTGGCAGGGTTGGTGACGTGGTAAAGGTGCGGGAGGGATATGCAAGAAATTACCTGCTGCCGAAAGGGTTGGCGACAAACGTGACTCCTGCCAATTTAAAGCAAATAGAAAAAGAAAAGATCAAGATGGATCTGCAACTGAAAGAAGAGAGAGACAGGTTGCAGGGTGTATTGGAAAAAATTTCCGCCGCTTCTTGCACGATAACGGCGAGGGCAAATGAAGAAGGCAGATTATTCGGTTCGATTTCGTCCGTCATGATCGCCGAGGCGTTGGCAAAGGAGGGGTACCCGGTAGACAAGGAGATGGTGGTGTTAGACGTCCCGATAAAAACCTGCGGGGTGTTCGACGTTACGGTGGCGCTGAATATTGAAATGAAGACGAAGTGCAAGGTGACGGTTGTTGCCGAGGAGTCCAGTCAGCCGGTAAAAGAATGATTTCATTGTGGAGAACGGTCAATGGTGGTTGAATCCCTGCTTGAGCGCACGTTGCCTCAGAGTGTCGAGGCGGAAATGAGTGTTTTGGGCGCGATGTTGTTGGATAACGAGGTGATAAACGTTGTAATCCCGCTCGTGAACAAACAGAGCTTCTACAAAACGGCGCATCAGGAACTGTATCAGGCGGTACTGGAACTCTACGATAAGGGGCAGGTGGTTGACCTTGTTCTTCTCCGTGAAGAATTGAAGAAGCGCTCGCTATTGGAGAAGGTGGGCGGTGTAGAATATCTGATTGAACTGGAGGACGCCGTCCCAACCATTGGAAACGTAGAATACTATGCAAATATTGTGCGCGAAAAGGCCATTAAAAGAAACCTGATCGAAGTCGCGGCAACTATACAGAAACAATCATTTGATGAATCTATTGATACCGATAACTTGCTGGATACCGCCGAACGGTCTATTTTTGACGTTACCCAGAAAAAGTTTAATGCGGCGTCCACGAAGCTGAATGAAATTCTAAAAGAAACCTTCAACCGGATTGAAAATTTACATGACAGGCAAAACAGGCTGACGGGATTGGCATCGGGCTTTTATGATCTCGACGACATGACTTGCGGTCTGCAGCCGTCGGAACTCATCATCATTGCGGCAAGGCCCAGCATGGGTAAGACAAGCCTTGCTTTAAATATCATTGAGCACGTCGGGGTTGTTGAAAAAAAGCCCGTCGTCTTATTTTCCCTGGAAATGTCGGCACATCAGGTTGCTCAAAATATGCTTTGCTCCCATGCCAGGATAGATGCCCACAAACTGAGGCGGGGGTTTTTGGAGGACAAGCAGTGGAGTGATCTTTCCTATGGCCTCGGTTCACTCTCTGAGGCCCCCATCTTTATCGATGACACGCCGGGTCTTACCGTTTTGGAGGTGCGCGCAAAGGCACGCAGGCTAAAGGCTCAGTATGACGTTCAGCTTGTCGTGGTTGATTATTTACAGTTAATGGAAGCGTCGCGCGGGGAGAATCGTCAGCAGGAAATATCCATAATTTCCCGTGGCATGAAGTCGCTTGCCAGGGAGTTGTCCATTCCCGTGATTGTCGTGTCGCAGTTGAACAGGTCGGTTGAGTCAAGGGAAGGCCACAAGCCGCGTATGTCAGACCTGCGTGAATCGGGGTCGATAGAACAGGATGCGGACGTTATCATGCTTCTCCATCGGGAGGATTATTACGACCCTGAGAAAAAAGACGGTACGGCAGAGCTGATCATAGCCAAGCAAAGAAATGGCCCGATAGGGGTTGTAAAAATGGCGTTTCTTTCTCAGTTTATGCG
This sequence comes from uncultured candidatus Brocadiaceae bacterium, assembly GCA_964372185.1. GTDB lineage: Bacteria > Planctomycetota > Brocadiia > Brocadiales > Brocadiaceae > JACVXV01. The sequence continues at coordinate 17,049 of CAYJPZ010000042.1, read as the reverse complement.
GTTTGAGAACTTAGCATCCGTAGGCACCCAATGAACGTGAGCAAGATTTTGTTACGGGCAGCGGGGTTGATTGTTGCGCTTGTTATTACCTTATATTTCGGGCACGTAAAAAATCTTCATGCCGAAAACAGGAAACCTCCGGTTCCCCTCATAAAAAAGATTGAATTTAGGGGCAACCAGAGGATTAGCGTCTCCGCCATAAGAGGCAGCATCAGTGTGAAAGAAGGCGACCCCTTTGATTCGCAGCTCATAAGCCGTGACGTGGATGCAATCTGGTCGTTAGGGTTCTTTGATAATATAGAAATAGAGATTGAAGAGTTGGAGGATGGGGTAAAGCTTACATTTCTCGTTGTTGAGCGGGCGGTGATCGATGAAATACAGTTTCAAGGGAACAAAAAAATTAAGACCAAGAAGCTGAAAAAGCAAATCGAGATAAAGCAGGGCGATTATTTGAAACCGTATCTCCTCAAGCTTGATGAAGAAAAGATTCGTGAATTGTACATCAAGAAATGCTTTTGTCGTGCGCAAATTAAAGCAGAGGCCAAGTCGGCGGATGGAAAGACGGTATTGGTTTTCAATATTGAAGAGGGGCCGAAGGTTCGCGTTGTCAGGATTGACTTTCAGGGAAATACAGGACTCACGCAGAGGAAACTCCGTAAGCAGATGGAAACGAAGCGAAAGCGCTTCCCCTCCTTCATTTTCCCGGGTAGATTTGACACGATAAAGTTTGAGTCAGACGTCGAAAAAGTAAAAGAGTTTTACATGAATAATGGGTGGTTGGACGTCGATATCGGCTGGGAGATGACTTACAGCGAAGACAATAGTGAGATGTTTATCACCTTGCACGTAAAGGAAGGGGAAAGATATTATGTGCAGAGATTAGAAATTGACGGGGAGTCGCTTTTTACCGAAGAGGAATTAAAGCAGCGGTTGAAATTGAAAGAGGGGGGGCCATTCTTCCTGGATGCGGTTGATAAAGATACCTATCAAATACGACTTGCTTACGGAGAGCAAGGATATATTGGTGCCGCGGTTAAAGAAAAGCATTCCTTTAGTTCGGAAGGGGCAAAGGCAGATGTTTCTTTTAAGATAGAGGAAAAGGACAGATTTTATATTGAAAAGGTCAAGATATCGGGGAATGATAAAACGCGGGATAACGTTATCCGGAGGCAGGTGACGTTTAATCCGGGTGAAAAGTTGGATACCGAAAAAATACGCGACACCCAGAGGCGGCTTACTAATACCGGATATTTTGATATGGAATCCGGTATGCCGGCAGGAATTAATTTTGAACCCGGTTCCGATCCTAACAAGCAGAACGTGCTGATAGACGTGAAGGAAGGGAGGACGGGCATGCTCAGGTTTGGCGGCGGTTATGGCGCCAACGTTGGGGCATTTGGCGATGTTTCGTATACCGATAGAAACTTTGACGTCACTGATTTGCCAAAAAGCTGGGATGATTTTCTGGCGGGCAATGCCTTTCGCGGGGGAGGAGAAATACTGACGTTAAGGTTTAGCCCTGGTTTTGAAAGAACAGAGATCATGGCTTCATTAACGAATCCGTACGTGTTTGATTCTCCTTACAGCGCCGGGGTAAGTTTATATGATTACCTGAGATGGTATTACCAATACTATCAGCAAAGCATGGGGTCGAGGGTTACCGTCGGGCGGGAGATTCAGAGGGATTTTTTTGTGCGGCTAAGCCCGGAGTTCAGTTATATCGATATCGACCGCCGGTATGACTTGGTGGAAGATACCCCGCAGGATGTATTGGATGCGGAAGGGAGTTATTTGAAAACGGCCATTACGTTGTCGGCGAATATGTTGAGAACGGACAATATCTATATGCCAACAAAGGGGTATGAGGGCGAATCTTCCATAGAGTTTTCTGGAATGGACGTGGATATTGCCAAATACATCGTAAAGGCAACAAAATATAATACCGTTTGGGAATTCCCCAAATGGGGGAAGCACGTGGTACAATATGGAGGCTCATTTGGCATTGTAGCACCGACCACGGGAAGCGATGTCCCTATATTTGAAAGATTTTTTGCCGGTGGTTATGGATCACTCAGGGGTTTTGATTATCGGGGTGTATCACCGGTTGACGAGAAAACAGGGGAGCAAATAGGTGGTAATATAATGATGTTAATAAACACGGAATACCTTGTGCCTATTTATAAAGATATCATCAGGGCGGCCGTGTTTATTGATTCGGGAAAGGTTGATGAGACCGAGAGAGACATTAATCTTGATAAATTCAGAATGTCTGCCGGATTCGGATTGAGGTTGAACGTCCCCTTTCTTGGCCGTTCTACGATAGCGATAGATTATGGTATTCCCATTCTTAAACAGGATGCGGATGAAATTGAGGCATTTTCATTTAATTTTGGCGGCGGTGGAGGCTACTGATTATGAAACGAAAAGATTTGTATGAAGCGAAGGATGAAAAAAATAACAGGGTGTTCCTTTCTGTACTAGTGGGTTGTGTGTGTTTGTGCCTGTTTGTCGTGAATGGTTTCCCGAAGAAAGCTGTAGGGGGGGATGCTGTGTCCCCTAAACCGCTAAAAATAGGGGTGGTTGACTTAAATGACGTGTTTTCGAAGTATGAGAAGCGGAAAAAGTTCGATGCGCAACTAAAAGAACAGGAAGCCCAGTACCAAAAAAGCATTAATGATAAAAAGAAAGAACTGGTGAGTCTAAGCGAGAAGATACAACTTATGGATCTGGGAAGCGAAACGAGAAAAAAGGATGAAGAAACCTTCGAAAAGAAGAACCTGGAACTGGAGTCATTCGCGAAATTTGCAGAAAAGAATTTGGTGAAAAAATATAAGAGTTACTTTGAGGGTCTTTACTCAGAGGTATGCAAGGAAGTGGAAGACATCGGCAAGCGGGAGCAATATGACTTGATTATCAAAAAAGAAGAGCCGGAATTGCAGGGCGGAGGAATTTCTGAATTACAGTTTAAGGTCGGAATCAAAGCAGTGTTGTATAATTCCGATGCGGTGGAGCTGACAAACCGCGTAATCGAGAACTTAAACAAAAAATACGCAGAAGTGAGCAAGGGAAAGTAGTATCGTGAACGATACACAAAAGACTATTGGCAGAGAAATACGGTATTCCGGCGTTGGCATGTTCCGGGGTGAAAGCTCCAGCCTCTGTTTCAAACCGGCGACGCTCAACTCGGGTATATTTTTTACTCGTGTGGATTTGCCGGGACACCCGAAGGTTGCTGCCCACGTGAAGCGCCTGTCTGGTGATTACAAGCATGTCTGTTTAAAAGATGCGGAGGCTGAGGTTGAGAGCGTAGAACACCTTATGGCCACGTTAGCGGTGCTGGGGATTGACAACCTGGAGATCGAGATTAACGGACGGGAAATACCCGCAGGAGACGGAAGCGCTCTCTTATTTTTAGACCTCCTGGGAAAAGCGGGCGTCGTTGAACAGAAAGGCGAACGAAGGATTTTCGTCGTAAAAACCCCGATTACGGTAAGCAGCCCGCAATCGAGCATTACGGCATTGCCGTCTGAAAAGGGACTCGTGCTTTCTTACACCCTTAATTTTAACGGTTCTTTTGCAAAAAAGCAAAGCTACGAAATACTGTTTACGGAAAAAAGTTTCCGCAGGGAAATTGTGTCGGCAAGGACGTTTGGCCTGATCACCTACGTCGAGGAGTTTAAGAAACTGGGACTGGGTAAAGGGGTTACCGACGACAATAGCATTCTGATCCATGAGAACGGGGAGATGACAAAGCCAATCTCCGGAAAACCGGCTGAATTGCGATTTCCAGACGAGCTGGTAAGGCACAAGATACTTGACCTTATGGGAGATCTTTATCTGTCCAACGTGGCGATTCAGGGACGTATTATTGCTGACAGGTCCGGGCATTCACTGAACGTCAAGATGGCAGAAAAAATTGCCATGATTGCAATGAACCAGTGATAGGATGAGAACCGGTGAAGAAGAAAAGTATCGCTGGAAATTAAGGGAAAACAGGATGAAAATACATAAGTCTGCAATCGTGCATCCGGACGCTTGTCTGGGTAAGGATGTTGAAATCGGGCCTTTCTCAATAATAGATAAAAACGTTACCATAGGAGACGGCACCATTATTAAAAACAACGTTACCGTCACAGGCCACACTACGATAGGGAAAAACAACGTTGTCCACCCCAATACCGTACTGGGCGCGGAACCGCAAGACCTTAAGTACCGGGGTGAGCGTACGTACCTTATCATAGGTGATAGCAACGTGGTGAGGGAGTGTGTTACCATCAATGCAGGCACAGCCGGGGGCGGGGGGAAGACGGTAATTGGCAACAATAATTTCTTTATGGCGTGTACACACGTTGCCCATGACTGCATTATTGAAGACAACGTCCTCCTGGCCAACGGCGTTTTATTGGGTGGGCACATCATGGTAGAGCGGGGTGCGAAATTAATGGGGCTGGTTGGCATACAGCCGTTTGTGACGATTGGGCGATACTCTTACGTGGGAGGCCACACCAGGATTGTTCAGGACGTTCCACCGTACGTTATCATTGAAGGGCATCCCGCTAAAATCCGCCAAGTGAACGTCGTTGGTTTGGAAAGGGAAGGGTTTTCGAGAGAACAAATAGATGAGATAAAGCAGGCCTTTTTGAAGTTGTTTCGTTCCTGCGAGCTAAATAGAGCCAAGAGTCTGGATGAACTGGAAAGCCAGCCGGACGTTTGTCCGGAAGTCAAATACCTCCTTTCATTTTTGAGAAACGTCGATAGGGGTAAACTGGGCAGATATCGGGAGTCTTTACGGTGTTTGGAACCAAAGATGAATAATTGACCATGCAGAAATTAAAGGTTGCCGTTATTGGCGTCGGACATTTGGGAAAGGAACATGCAAGGGTTTACGCCGGAACTCCCGGCGTTGATCTGATTGGCGTAGTTGATGTACGACAAAAACAGGCGGAAGACGTTGCAAAAATGCATAATACCCGCGCGTTCATGCATTACCGGGACGTGATTGGCAGGGTATCAGCGGTAAGTATCGCCGTGCCGACAAAATCCCATTATGCCATCGCAAAGGAATTCCTTCAACAGGGAATTCACGTTATGATTGAAAAGCCGATGACGGGAACGGTATCGGAGGCGCGGGAATTAATCGACATTAGCAAATCAAAGGGCGTGGTATTGCAGGCGGGATACATTGAACGTTTTAATCCGGCGATCAGCGCGTTTAGAAAACTTTCCATTAAACCCAAATTTATTGAGTGTCATCGGTTAAGCCCATTTACCTTTCGTTCCGCGGATATCGGAGTGGTATTGGACCTGATGATACACGATATAGACATCATCCTGCATATAACGGGTTCCCAGATAAAAAAAATAGACGCCGTAGGCGTCAACGTCATCTCGGATAAAGAAGACATTGCCAATGTCCGCTTTCAGTTTGCCAACGGATGCGTGGCAAACGTCACGGCAAGCAGGGTCTCCCTTACGCCGATGCGCAAGATGAGATTGTTTTCCGAAGACTCCTATATTTCTATTGATTATCAGAAAAAAGATGCATTAATATATAAAAAGTCTCCGGAACTGACGCTGAATGCGTTAAATATTGCAGGCATGGACGTGTCGTCCATTGCCGATTTAAAAAGTTACGTGTTCGGTGATTTACTGAAGATCGAGCGCATCAAGATGGATGATTATGAGCCGCTCAAAAAAGAACTCGAATCGTTTGTGCAGTGCATTGTGGAACACAAAGAGCCTCTCGTTTCCGGCGAAGACGGCTTGAAGGCTATAGAAGTTGCAAATAATGTCTTGTTCGAAATAGAGAAGAATCTCAAACTAGTCCAAACGTGAAGTAGGGAGGAATAAACATGGCATCGTTTGATTTTTTACATATAGACGCTGAGATTAGAAATGGCAAGGTGGTTGGAAAAGCGGGAGGCGTGCTGGGGTCGATGTTGCAGCCTTACGTCGACCAGTTTTTTGAAAAAGTCAACTCGCTGAAAGTCATTGCAAAAGTGAACGGCATGCAGGTGTACAATCTTTACAACCCGCCGTTTCCCAGCCAGGCAGGCATGCGGTTCCTGGAGAGAAAGTTACGGATGATGCTGCATAAGATGGCGTTTCCCGTCACCGCCAATCTGGCGATAACCCATAAATGCCAGTGCCAGTGCATCCATTGCAGCGCGGACCCGTTTATTGACCCCACCAAAAAAGATCTTACGGTGGAAGAAATAAAGACAGTAGTTGATGGGGCGTTGGACCTGGGGGCAAGCCTGATAATCTACGTAGGTGGCGAACCCATGCTGAGAGAAGAGCTCTACGAACTGATCCGCTACGTGGATAAAACCAAGGCCATCCCGATGATTTTCACCAATGGCTTGCTCCTGACGGAAGAGAACGTGAAAAGACTGGCCGAGGCGGGATTATTTTCGTTGAACATTTCAATAGACAGCAGCGAACCGGAACTGCACAACGAATTCAGGGCGGTGCCCGGCTGTTATCAAAAGGCCTTTGCAGGGGCAGAACGGTGCAGAAAAGCCGGTATTCTGACGGGGATATCGACGTATGCAACCACCGAGAGCATCAAGACGGGAAGGGTGGAAAAGCTTCTAAAGATTGCGCAAGAACAGGGCTTTTCGGAGGTGACAATCTTTGATTGTATACCCTCCGGTCGGTTTTTAAAGGATGCATCCAAAATATTAACGGCTGAAGACAGGAAACAACTGATTGCCATTACAAAAAAGTATCATGAAATGGACCATCCTATGGGAATAAACTGCATGTCGATTATTAACTCCCCCAGAGGCGTAGGGTGCTACGGGGCGCAATCGCAATTTTACATGACGGCGTACGGCGACATTAACCCATGTGATTTTAATCCGATTAACTTCGGAAACGTGCGGGATATGTCGATCCAGGAGATTTGGAAGAAGATGGTAACGCATCCGGACTTTAACAAGAGATATCCTACCTGCCGTATGCAGAGCAAGGCGTACCGGAAGAAGTACATCGATCCACTCCCCAAAGATGTTCGTTTGCCGGTAAGGATTGAAGACATAGCGCCCATTGAAATGGCGGATCAGGAGGTTTCTCTTGCAGGGGTAAGTTAACGGCATGGGAGTGGACAAGGTGTCGGTATCCCGTCGTATAGCGGCGTGTAGACGCCGTTCGCTTCAGAAAGTATTTTTGTAACAGTTCACCCACCCCTAGTTCCTCTACTGAGTTTAAAGAAGGGGAACTGAACTGTTACGTATTTTTATTGATTGAGGAGAGGATGGAATATGAGCAGTGGAATTCTCATCACAAAGAAAATGAGCACGGGTGAGGTAACAAAAAAATATCCCGCTACGAAAGCGGTTTTTACAAAATATTTCGGGAAAGGGTGTTTTGACTGCCCTTCGTTTGGAACAGAAGACATAAATCTTGCCTGCATGATGCACAACACCGACGTTGATAAATTTGTGAAGGAGTTGAACGAGGCAGCAGCCAAACAAGAGGAGGTTAAGAAATAACTTGGAACCGATACGTTTAAAAGAAAAAATACAATTTAACAAAGAACACTTTATTCCCAACATCCTTTTCGCCTCGCCAAAGGTGAAGATGCCCCTTATCTGTTTGGAACCGGGGCAGGAAATCCCTCCCCACGGCGGCCACAGTATCGGTATATTCTACGTGAAAGAGGGTAAAGGTGTCTTCACCCTCGACGACAAGAAGATTGACATGGAAAAAGACACCATCATCATTGCCCAGGAAGGCGCGTCCCGTGGGATGAAGTGCATAGAAAGAATGGTTGTTCTGGCCGTTAGCGTAGGATAACGCTACACCGCCTTATGTTTACCGGTTGCTTTTTTCTGAGAAGGAATGCCTGACCGGACATACAGGAATTTCAAAGTTTTTGGTAGGAGCCAACTCCTGTTGGCGATAGGCACATGCACACCGTTGTACCTTGCCAATCGCCGTCAGGAGACGGCTCCTACCTCTGCATGTTTTAAGTTGCCGAAGGCCTAATTAAATGTATAGGAAATTCAATGTTGTTGTAGGGAAACGGAACACCGTGTTCTTACGTGTAAACACAAAATAGTTGCTGAAAGTAACTCCGATAAGGGGTGGCCTGTTTGTAGCAGACTGCAAAAAGAGAAAGAAAGCTCCGTAGGAGTGACCTGTAATGTGTTATTTCTCAAAATACCGATTTTTTTATTAAAGATGGCAAAAAACGATACCAATTAAACTGTTCTAAAAGGAGCGCTTATGAGCAAGGCACAGCCTGTTGTACTCGATGTCAGAAATATAATACCCAGAGAAAGACACCCGAAGATTTTTAATACCTTCGACGGTCTAAAAAAGGGCGAGATGATGGTCTTGATAAACGACCACGACCCGAAGCCGCTGAAATACCAACTGGATGCGGAGCGAACGGGACAAATGAACTGGAAATACGTGGAACAAGGACCGGAAATCTGGAAGGTGGAAATTACGAAGAATTAGCGATGCTTATCGTTAAGTGCTTTTGTGTAACAGTTACATCTGTTGAAGCTTATTCAATAGGAAGGAGGACGGGAGATGAACAAGGGGATAATTGGTGTGATTTCTGTGATAACATTTGCCTTGTTTGGCTGTGCCATTGCTTTTAGTGATGTGCCAGGTGAGGCAAAAAAAGAGACGGCAAGCGCTCCACCGGCAGCAGAAAATAAACCTGTTTCTGAAGGTGTTGCGGCGCCAGTGCAGGCAGCGATCGTCCCGCCGGTAGAGGCGCAGAAGCCTGCGCCTGCCGGCGATGCAGCGCCTATACAGGAGAAGGGTGCGCCTGTAGCCGGGGAGAAGAAACCGGAGGAAGGTTCCATTACGGTGTCTTCTCAGCCGCAGGTTGAGGAGAAAAAACCAGTAGTTGAGGAAAAAAAGCCCACGGCTGAGAAGAAAAAGCCGGCGGTAAAGAAAGATGAAATGGCCTTTCATCCAAAAGATAAAAGGACAATCCAGCAGATCATCTCCGAACTTACCAAAGAAAAGATCGGTCCTGATAACTCCGGAGACCTCTATCACGCCGGTTTAACGGCGACCTACACACAGCCGGAGGAGGTATTTCCGGGAGAGGGTAAATTTGGAAAGTTGTTTAATTTTTTACCGATTATCAGATGGTATGACCCTGACCACTATTACACGCCCAATATGGCCGTTGCCGGTGAATTCAAACATGAAGAGTGCGTTATGTGCCATACCGTGCAGACGCCCGGCATCGTAGCCCAGTGGAAAAAGAGCAAACACGCAACCACCGAAAAGGGCGTTGTCGGCTGTAATAAATGCCACGGAAGCAACCACCAGCAGTTGTATATGCCTTCCTGGAAGCATTGCGGAGAGTGTCATAAGGAACAGTCGGCAGGCCATCGCGCCGGCAAAACCGGTTCACATACGCACGCATTTCACGTAAGCGTGGTGGAGGCTACCTGGCAGATATCAAAACCTGCGGCAGAGGTGACTGCCTGCGCCACGTGCCACGGCATTGCAGAAAACCGGTGTGACGGATGCCACACAAGGCATGATTTTTCACTAGCCGAGGCAAGAAAACCCAATAACTGCGGAATTTGCCATACGGGTTTGGACCATTATGAATATGAGATGTACAGGGAATCGTATCACGGGATGATTTATGAGTCAGAGCAGCACTCTTGGGACTGGACCAAGCCCCTGAAGCCTGCAAACTATAAAGTCCCGACCTGTGCGTACTGTCACATGAAAGATGGTGAACACAACGCGCAGAAGTCATCAACAATAAATAGCCACATGGGTACCGCCCTAGTAGACCGGGGCGCTCCACAATATAAGGAATCCAGGCAAAATTGGATAAATACCTGCAAAGGGTGCCATTCGCCACGGTTTGCGACAGATCAGTTGGAGGCAATGGATGAAGCGGTAAAAGTCAGCTTTGTGAAATGGCGCGAGGCGATGAAGATCGTAGCGGATCTTTACAATGAAGGGCTGCTTGATCCTATGCCAAGCGATCTTGCTCCCGATTATGCGGGACATTATACCTTCAGCTTGTTGGGTGGTGAAGGAAGGATGTTTAATGTCTCCGATATTGAACGCACTTCGTTTGAGATGCTCGTTTACATAACTAACTCCGTATACAAGGCCATGGCCCATGGGGCGATGTACGGGGCAACGTATGGAAAGGGTGCCTTCTTGCAAGACCGTTGGCTCATTCAAATCAAGGCAGAAGCAAGCAGGTTGAGAAGAATGAAAGCACTGGAAGATAAGGTTGGCATAAAACACAAGGCCTATGACTTCTGGAAGCATGGGGAATACACCGATTTACTTTTAGGCTGGAAGAGGAAGCCGGGTGATACGGATAAGGCCGCATGTAATCATGCAGGAGAACCTTGTCTGGCCGAATAACGCGCCTACAAACGTTCCCTTGCAGAACGGACAGTTAGGAAAAACAAAAAAAGGCTTAATCCTTAAAACAGATTAAGCCTTTTTTATTTCCAGTCTTTGTTTTTCATGAGCACAGTTTATAGACCAGCATTTCCAGCATCAATGCCGTGTTAAAAGATGCGGTCTTGCTCCTTACGTCACTATCGAGCAGGAGGGCGTGGTTGCGCGCGAGGTCTGCCTCAGTATACCGTTTGAGTTGTTCAAAAAAACGTTTTGCAAAGAAGGGTAATATCTGCAATTCTGCCGTGGCCATTGATTCGTTTCCTCCCCCGTTTAATATTTGTTTTGCCCTCCACAAGCGTTTGATCTGCCATGCCAGTAGGCTGATAATCTTCACCGAATCTTCTCCGTGCGTCAGCATCTGGTTCAAAATCTTTAGCGCCTGCGGCACATTACGTTGTGCGACTGCCTCCGTTAACTCGAACACCGTTCGACTTCTGTCCATACCTACCAGCGCATCTACGTCATGCTCACAGATGGTTGTGCGTTCTCCGAGATAGATTGACAGTTTTTCGAGGTGTTTGTCAAGGATGGACAGATTGTTGCCGACGTCGTCGATAAGCCTCTGGGCCGCGGGTGCTGAAATGGTCTTTTTATGAAATTTTGCATGGGTGATTACCCATCCTGCCAGGAGGTGTTCCTTCAGTTTTTTGCATTCTATTGATATGCCGACCTTATCGGTAAGGGTCGACAATTTAGTCCGTTTATCCCATTTTGTGCAGACCAGGACAAGTTTTGTGTGCTTTGCAGGTTTGAGCAAATACTTTTCGAGCAGTTCCCGGTTTTTTTCGACAAATTCATCGGCCTTTTCCACAACGACCAGTTTCATCTTGCCGGCAAAGAACGACAGCGTCCTGATTTCGTCAAATATTACACCGCCGGGCGTCTCATCCCCCTCAAATTCGAAGAGGGACAGGGTTCTGTCGGCGTCCTTAAGGAATGCGTTTTTTACGGCAGTTAATGCTATATGGGTGAAAAACTCTTCATCACCGTAAAAAACATAGATGGGAAGGCTTTTGTCTTTTGCTACGGAGGTGCTAAATTGATAGATGTCCATTATTTTATCTTCTGAGCAATACCTGCTATAGTAAAGTAAACCTCGTCCGCTTCATCGGCAAGGAGTTGATTGGATAAGCCGGCAACGTCCATGAACGACCGCGTAAGGGCATTATCGGGGATAATACCCAACCCGACCTCGTTCGACACCAAAATGACGTCGGCACTGGACTCCCGGCATGCCTGGCTGAGCTTTTCAATCCGGGTAAGGATGTGCCTCTGCCGTCGTTCTAATAGTAAATGCTGCTTATTCTCGTTGTCTGGATCCTCAACCGTGTCTTCCTTGTTAAAAGGGTTGGACAACGATGTTCCTTCTACCACGTTTTGAGGAGCTTCGCTTCCTTGCAAAGATGAGGGTATTTCTTCGTACAAGAGCATGTTGGTAATGTACAGGGTGATGCAGTCGATAAAAATAATATCAGCCTTGCCGTTTAGGTCTGCGACCACACTGTCTACCTGAAAAGGGGACTCAATGGTTTTCCAGTCATGTGGGCGTCGCGCCCGGTGCGCCCGTACCCGTTTGCGCATCTCGTCGTCTTTTACCTCAGCAGTGGCGATGTAGACGACGTTGTGGAGTTTTTTAGCGATGTCCTCGGCAAAGACGGATTTTCCGCTGCGAGCGCCGCCAAGTACTAGGGTAATTTTTGCCATGATGTCCTGATAATAACGGTTAAAGTGATTAACAAAGGCCTTGAAACCACAGGTTTCACAGATTGCACAGATTTTGGATTATGAAGTGCCCAATTTATTAATATGCATTATATGAGAAATAATGTCCGGTAAAAACTTCTTTTTTAGAAAGTATTTTTTGGGCGCATTATTAACGGTACGTCGCTTTTATACTATCAAAACCAGGGTTCGGGTTGCGAACCTAAACCCGCCAGGCATGTTTCAGTCAACTGAATTTTCCTCCTGGGAAGGGCTGAACTGTAGCGCAGGCTTCCAGCCTGCCGGTCTCCTCTCATTGCTTTCCCGTTACACCCACCCGCAAACCCATATTAAAAAATGAAAAATTAAGTCACATCTTGAGGATAGCTATCAGGCTCAAAAGGAACATTAATTCCACCATCTCGTTCGTTGCGCCCAGCGTATCGCCGGTTATTCCACCGATTTTCTTTTTTATATACCAAATCCACATCAGGGCGAAAATACCTATTATGGCAAATATAACGAATCCCATCAAGGCATAAAAGAACCAAAGCAGGCATAATGGCAAAAGGGACGCGCACAGCATATGCCTGGCCGTAGTGTCTTCCACGATAAAACTCCCTGTGCCTGATTTGCTTCTGGCGTAGGGCGATAACGCGGCCGCGAATACCTGTGACCATCTGCCCATAACGGGCATTACTAAGAGGGCGGGAATTACGTTTACCGAAAGGGGTGAAAGGGGAATGGAGTGTTTTGTTAAGATGACGGCGTAAAGGGCGTGACCGCTTGTGGTAATACCCCCGACGCCGGCAAGTCCGGCGTATTTAAGTCCCAGCAGACAGATCAGCCCAATTGCACCGAAACTGCCGATGCGGCTGTCTTTCATAATGGAGAGCCGGGATTCCTTGTCCTTTCCACCCCAGATGCCGTCACAGGTGTCGGCAAGTCCATCCAGATGCAATGCGCCCGTTATGGCGATGTAAGCGACGAGCACCAGCGAATATGCAATAAACGGCGGGAAAAAAGCCGAAAACAGCACAGAGCAGAGGGATAAAAAGACGCCGATGCACAAGCCTACAACCGGGAACCAGCAGGCAACGGCGCCTGTGCGATGAAATCCCTGTCCGTTCTTGTTGCTGATCGGTATAACCGTTAAAAAGGTGAGCGCCCATAAAAAATTATTCATCATAATGAGCTTATAAATTTTACCGGTAACTGTCAACGAGAAACATTTTCTATTTATATTGTTTTATGATAAAATAAACGGAAAATTTAGATTTTTGAAGAAACCCTGAAAATCACCATGCGGATTATTCATACGATACCGTGCGCCATTCTTATTTGTCTTCAGTGTGTTGTCCCTTTACGGGCAGAAGCTACCCGTCCGGATGAAAACCAGGCGGAATCCATTCACCGGAATAAAATAAAAAACATCAGGGATAAAAGCACTATAGCCAGGACTCAGAAGCCATTAACAATACGCACTGACAGGGAAACGCTGGAATACTTTATTGAACACGTGGAGGAACTTACAAAACACGAAAAGGGTTTTACTGATAAAGAATTGATACTCGATGCCAGGGGAGATGGGAAATACGATATACAAATTCCCCCCAAAAAAATAACCGGTAACTTTGCACTGACAGAGTGGCTGGCAGACAAGGCTATTTATTTCGGACACGGGAAGGCCGAAACGTTTCTTCACTTTGCAGGCACTATCGTGCTTGAGGTCGGTTACACGATGCTAAACGACGAGGCGGGATGCTATGCGGATGTGAAAACGGGGGTATATCTGGGCTTCGACAATCCTGCTGTCGCCATGCTTGCCGTGGTAACAAGTCCTATCATGAACCCACAGTTGGACAAGCTGATTGCCAAGTTTACCAAGAGGACACAACAGGTAGTAGAGGCCGCTTATGCAAAAAAGAAAGGCGGGCAGGCCAAACCGTAATACCAAGGGCACATTGTGTGAAGGGCGGTGGATTTAAGGTAACAGTTCGCGTGGTATCGGCGCGTAGCCTGCCGTTTCCTCCCTGTTGCCCAAATAGTGCATTTTACAGAGAATCAATATCGAATATCGAACTCGGTGGCAATTCATGAATTACCACTACACGGTTAAAAGTCGCCGAAGGCCCAATTTATCACGTTTGCCTCACAACCGATTTCAACAATACCCCAATACGCTAAATCACCAATCCTTTTCAACCGACCGGTGTTGTAATCTTTGTTCTTCCTTTTTTACGCTTCTGGCCTCTTTTTCCGACTGATTTATTGCATCCAGTAACCGCTCGGCGGCCTCTTTCGTCATTTGCTTTTGATCCGGGTTTTGCGGTAGTTGCTGCTGTTGTTTACCGGTCTGTTCTTTTTGTTTGTCTTTTTCAGGGTGTTGGTTTTGCTCCTTTTTGTCATCTTTTTGTTGTTGTTGTTCTTCTTCTTTGTTTTCGGTATCGTTTTCCTTCCGTGGTTCCTTGTCTTCCTGGTTATCCTTGTCGTTTTTCCCGGATTGCTTATCTTCTTTCTTTTGCTTGTCGTCCTCCTCTTGTTCGTTTTGTTCCTTGTCTTGCTTTTTCTGTTCCATTTCCTTCATTTTTTTATCGACGTACTCGTAGTTATATTTGGCGTCGTTTCTCAGTTCAGCGAGATCGTTGTTGAGTGGTGAAGAGGTCTCTTCAATGGCATCCAGGGTTTTCTTGTACCATTCCAGGGACTCTTTCATCTTCCCCTGCTTATACATCGTGTTGCCGATATTATAGCCGGATTTTGCTTTCAACTCCGTGTTGTCCGATCCGGCGACCTTCTGGAATAGTCGCGCCGCTTCGTCGAATTTTCCCTTTTTGTAGAGGGCGTCGGCCATGTTAAAATCTACCTGAGGGATTCCCGGCGCGCTCTCTTGCGTCTTCGCATATTTACCGTAGGCTTCGTCATACTGTCCGTTTTGGTATAATTGGTTTCCACTCCTTATTTTATCCGCCGTGGGGTCTATCCATCCAAGCGATAACCATCCTAGCAGCAAAACGATGAAAAATCGTATTCCGCAATCTTTATTTACTTTGTTGAACATAGTGTAATTACCTTTACTCCAGTGATGGGGCAATGTTTTTTTCACCTTCCTCAATTATTTTATTATACGTTTTATCAGATTTTGCCGGTTTTTTATCTTTCTTTACCGTTGATTTCTTTGGCTTTTCCTCTTTTGGCGATGTGGTTTCATTCGTTTCCTCGTCGGAATCCTTCATTTTAGTTAAAATATCTTTGGGTATAATTGAGGCAATGGTTTGCATACCCTTCCCGATCTGCGGCGCCGTTTTTGACGTGTTGGTAACCATCCGGACGGTATTGGAAGAGAACGATAAAATTCCCACAATAATTGCGCCGCAAAAAATAAGCCCCTTCAGAATTCCCAATATGCCGCCAAGCATCCGGAGTCCCACTCCAATACTCATTTCTCCCAGCAGTCTTCGTATGATGTCGATTATGATGTAAGCAACGACAAAGGAGACAAATAAAATGATGAAATAACCTACCAAATAGGCGGTAAGGAGGGAAAAAGTACCCTGCAGTACCTTGCCTAACGTTTCATAGAAGATGATGGCCAAAAAAAAGGAAATGAAGAGACCAATTATCCTCAGCACCTGAATTATCGGTCCGCTGCCAAGTCCAAAGAGTGCAGCAAAGAACAACGTGGTAAAGATTGTATAGTCTATCCAGTTCATGGCGCATCCCCCTCATTTTTTAGCCTTTTTTTTTGAATCCTTCGTAAAGTCACTTATCAGTCCCTTGATAAGCTGTTCCAAATTTTCTTTATGGAGTACAATGGCAATCTTGGGGGCTTTTGCCGTCCCCCGTATTTCTACCGGTAGTTCATTATTTGACAAGGCCATCTTTGAGATTTTTTCCATGTCCTTGCTGAGATATTCTTTATTAAACCGGATTGTTGCGTCATACGAGATTGTACCTTCAAACGTTGCTGTGCCGGAAGCCGTAAGGCTCAGCATCTGACCATTCATGGTGACTTTGGGGGTGCAAATCGTGCCGTCTTTAACCTCGATTAAGGCCTCCATCAAGTCGAATGAGTAGGTATTCTTTGTGCCCACGATATCTAATAATGAAGCAAGCACCTTGTTGCCCTTCACGTAACCATCTTTTATGGTTAGCACCAGGTTGGCAACAAGGGTATTGTTAAGCATCTCTTTGCCTGTGCCGCTTCCCCGTATGGAGCCTCTAAGGCTAAGCAATCCCCCTAGTTCGCCGTCCTTTACCTCAAACATCGGAAGGAGGCAAAGAAATGGGACGTCCTGGGTAATGTGAACGTCACTCGCTATGAGTGAGAGATCGAAGATAGGCGCCCCCTGACTGACGTCAACTGTTCCCTCGATACTGGCAGCGCCTTCATTCAAAAGGAATTGAGCCTGTGTAAAGAGGACGTTCTTTTTAAACGAAAATGTGCTGGTAACAAGGTCTTGAATTAACAACTGATTTTCATAGTTGATCTGGCGTATGGAAATATTTTTTACAACGAAATTTTTAAACAGTAAGGGAAGGGTCTTTACCGATATCAGTACGTCTTCAAACTGTATCGGGGCTTCCGTAAGGTGTTCCTGGTTCTCGACAACAACGCAAGAAATGCGAACGTTGCCCGGCCAGTGGAAGGAAATATCTCCCACCTTGGATACGTGGCGGGATCTGCCTTCCAACGCCCCGGCAATCTTTTCTTTCACAAAGTCTTCCGAGACGTATGCAGGAATAATGACAAGAATAGCCGTTACAACAAGGCAAATGGTTATACCGCCATAAATCAATATCCCTTTTATCCATGCCTTTTTATTTAGTTGCATTTGCATATTTGATGTGAAATATTATCATAATTTCTCTGTGCCCGCCGCGCTCTCCGCGGTGAATCGTTAGGCCCCGGTTAAATGTAAAGTACCAAAG
>CAYJPZ010000041.1:0-23660 GCA_964372185.1 uncultured candidatus Brocadiaceae bacterium | reverse complement strand
TTCTCTGCGTCCTCTGCGGTGAATTGTCTTTGCCGCATTGGCGTTTGTTTGCGTTCGTTTTTTCTGAAAAAAAATAAACAAACTTTTAAATGTTATTATTTTACAGCCCCATAGTTAAAATCACTCGAATTTCGAATTTGGTTGCGGCCAGAGGCCACGCCTGGAAATCTGTGGTTCCAAACGTCTTAGACCAGAACCGGATGGTTTCGCCTCGCTTAATCTACCTTACATAACTGAGAAATGCACGGTTATTTTCTATTATTACCCCGATAAATCGTGGTGTTGCCGATGGTTTGCGATTGGTCAACCGTAGTTCCTTTTCCATCGGTGCGGATCGTTATGTTGCCCATCTTTTGGGTCTGTTCCGGATGGACGCCGCTTCTGCCGGTACGGATTGTCGTATTGCCGCCAAAAGATTGCGTTTTGCCGGGATAGCTCCCGCTTTTATCCTGATAAATCGTTATACCGTCCAACCCCATAGCCTGCCCTGCATAACCGCCATCTCTGCCCATGTAGGTAGTGACGCTGCCCAACTCCAGCCCCAAATAATTCCCACCTTTGCCTTTAAACGGGGTTAGTCGTGGGTCATCACCAAAAACCAAAGGGTGTGACGTCCCCATAATCCCGCCAATAAGCAAGGTCATAATCAAGGTCTTTTTAAACACACCCACAGCCCCCTCCTTTCTCAGAAATTGAAGAAATGCTATGGCCAAAAGCCTTTGTTTTTCGAAATAAACGCAGTAGGCTATAATTTTCATTTAGAGCGATATGCCCCGTGTGCCTGGGTTAACACCCTTTGAAGGGACTGCGCATATTTTTTGCCGGCTGCCGACGCGCTTTCGTATTCATATCTATTCAGACACAACTGGCATTCAATGTAATTATCGTTTTGTTTTAAGTTGGGCAAGAAGCCGCTTTCGGCGATGCGTTTTCCCAGTTCGGGCGATTGTTTTACCACCTGGAAACAACTGGTAAAAACTTTAAATTCTTTATCATTACCACAATGAGGGCATACAAAAAACGTGTTCATAATCATGGTACCGGTCTCCGTAGAATAACGTTTCGCAATGTAAAATCATATTACAAGTACTAAAACAGTATAAAAAATGATTTTGTTTCAATATCTTGAAAACTTAAGAAGTTTTCTTATCCACTTCATCTTTACCCTGGTTCGCCTTACAATACCGGGAAATACGGGCCAGCAGGCGGGCGAGGGGTATTAGGTGGGGACCGAACAGCGCCTTACCGGTAGTCAGCAAGGACACTGCAATGTCCCGTTCCGGGTCTGCCCAGCAGAAGATGTTGCTGAATCCCAGGTGTCCGTATGCCGCATGGGTGAATGGGCCATACATGCCAATGGGCTTGTTTCCTAGCACCATGCCGGCTCCGTATCGCATGGGCAACATTACCGTACGGTCAATTTCCGGTTTGCCCGTTTCCATAACGGCATGACAGACAGTAAGCGGGCTGAATACGCGTACGCCATCCAGTTCGCCTTTGTTAAGCAGGAGTTGAAAAAAACGCGTAACCTCATCAGCGGTGGAAAACAGGTTGGCAGATGGGATGACCACCTTCAAAAATCGTGGGTCGTTTGAGATACGCACGGCCACCTCCCATGGCGCCCCGAGCGCACGCCTGATCATGGTAGAAAAAGGGAAGAAGAGCGGGATACCCGTGTAATAATTGACGGCAGCACGACCGGCGTCTTCACCGGAAACTCCGAAATTGAAATAACGAAAACCAAGTGGCGACTGCACCGCTTGACGTAAGAATTCCCTGACGTCAGCGCCCGTAACGCGGCGAACGATTTCCCCCAGGATGAAGCCGCCGGTGATTGCGTGATAGGCCATGCGCCGTCCGCCGGGAGATTCGGGCTTTGCCTTGCACAGCAGACGGATAAATGCGTCGTGATCGAAAATTATCTCCGGGTCAATGCTGCGTGGAGGGGTGGGCATTCCTCCACGATGGGAAAGGACGTGATGGATGGTGACGCCCTCCTTCCCGCAGGCGGCAAATTCGGGAATATAGTGGCTGACCGGGTTCATCAGATGTATCTGGCCGCGCTCATCCAACAAGTGGATGAGCATGGCGATGGCCACCTTGGATGCAGAAAACAGACAAATAGGGGTATCGGGTGTGACAAGGACTTTTTCTACGCCCGGTCCATCGTCAGGCCCGTTTCCCCTGGCATGTCCAATTGTCCGTTTCAGCACGACCTTGCCCTGCCTGCGCAAGCAAAAGGAAATAGCGGGATGGATACCGCTACGGTAGAGGTGTTCCACGCCGGACCAGATGGCATTTACACCTTCCTCTTCCATACCGGCTTCAGAAGGATTTGCTTCTTCTGCCGGATTGAAGGTTGTAACACTGCCCAAATCGTCCGGGATGCGAATGGTTTTACAAGGGAAAATAGGCATTAAATGATTTTCTTAAATATTTAATTAGGCTTAGACGCAAAATAATTGAATGCGTTGCAAAGTTCCGTCAGGAACGAAATATTGGTAGAAAACAACACAAAAACGGTCTTAGTTCCGTAGGAACGACATATTCGTAGAAAAACCATTGGGTTTTGAATATTTCATGCCTACGGCACTTTATGGTTGTATGCCCTTGCTATTTCTACCGATATTTTGTCCCTACGGGACATTACGTCACTACTCAGGTAGAGAGGCTGAAGACCGAAGACTAAATGCGGAAAATTATGCTAATGTGGAGAGTTTGTTTCGCGGCGTATCCAGGTATGGCAAAGGAAATTGTCGTCAAGATAACGCAACCTGCAGTCAACGGACTTTTGGTTAACCTGCGCAACCGGCACAAGTTTCCTGCGGTTGGGCAGTAGCCTTTCGTCCGCGTATCATTTCAAGGAAGCCTTCGATCCTGGTGGAAAACTGCCCCGGCATGTAGTTATGGTCATCGACACAATCGCCGTCAAGGCTGAGAAGCGGATAGCCTACTTTATTCAATTCCCTTTTCAACGTCGGCACAGCAGCGTTGTTTCTGCGGCATCCCCAGGATGAAAATACTATTACGCCATCTACCTGGTATTTTTTGGCAAGCATCTTGGTAACCTCGACGCGGCGATCCAAAGGGCCATTATAGTGGTTGATAATCAGTTTTCTGGCAAGGCTTTCATAAGGTTTGCGAGGGTCAAGCTCGTCCCAATATACATGATTGGTTTCTTCAAATACAATTTTTACCCCCTGCTCTTCCTCCAGTTTTGTCAGGAAGTCGATTTTAAAATAGGGCTTCAACTCCAGCCAGAGTATCTTGATCAAGTCTTTTTTGGGCGCCTGATCCGGCTGTTTCTTCAGTTCGGCAATTTTCTCCCGTAATTCTGCCGCCAGGGAGGAGAAAAATTCAAGGGACAGTTTTGATCCGATTAACAGGTACGAGGGAAACATAAATCCCAGGGCGTTGCTGCCCGTCAACGGACAATAGGGGTCTTTTCTTAACTCATTAATCTCAAGCATCTTTTCACGTGTCAGATTCGAGTATTGAATCGCCTTTTCAAACGCTTCCTGAGTCATCTTTCTTCCTGTTACCGCCTCAAGCCGTTTCGTAAAATCTTCCAGTTGCTTTGCAAGGTACTTTACGGAATAATCATCCGCTTCGTACGGCACGTCGAGAACAACGGTGTCTTTACCGGACACCGTTTCGCATATCTTCATCGTCTTTGTGTTATTGTCGCATAAGGTCGTCGTCGCCGCCTGAAGGACGTTTTTGGGAAATAAATTTCTTAAGGTATGGCCAATCGCAGACCGGTGAAAGGTGCAAATGTCCGTTGGAACCCCGAATGATTCCGCCTCTAAAAGCCCATGGGAACTTTGGCCCAGGTTCGCAAAGAGCGCAGCGCCGATTTCAAGGCAAAAGGGATAGAGCCCCATCGCAAACAATATTTCAGAGGGGACGAACATCGTCGTCCATATCGTGCGTTTGGGATGGGCATAAGTGTTATACAGATGTATCACGCCAACGCGGGATTGAACGCGGAGGGAAACCAGTTCCTTTTTCTTGTTTCCACGGCAAAGGAAGTAGTATATCCTGAGAAACCGCAGAAGTTCTTTGAATAGATAGGGGGAAATTCGGAGAAAATACCGCTTTGCCCACGCCTTGATTGTGCGAATAGCTGTCATAGTTTAGATGCACCGTTTGCAAAAAACGGTAAATTGTTTCATTATTTCGAAGTGGAAGTTAATTGTTCCAGGAATGCCTCTACCCGCGTTTTGATTTGCCCTTCGCTGCTCATGGTATAATCGCAGTTGAGGTGAAGGAGCGGTACGTTCTTTTCATGGAAGGTCTTTTTAATCAACGGATAATCAAGCAGATTGTGGTCACAGAATTTTAACGTGTGATAAATCGCGCCGTGAATGGATTTTTCCTGCATAAGGGTCAGCGCGTTATTGATCCTTTCCAGGACGTTGACCATACGGGAGCATGGCGCACGTTTGATGTATCTTCTGGCAATGGACAGGATAGGGTCGCTGTCAACGCTAATCTGGGCGTCAAAGTACCGGCTACCGTTGCAGAGGTCTTCAGCAACGACCTTTGCGCCCGCATCTTCTATAACCTTTATGATGTTCTCATTTTCCATAATACTGCCCCAGACGAACAGACGCGGCACGTTTCTCGTATCGCGGATGTTTTCCACCTGCCTGGCGTAGTTGTTCAGGTATGCGGTAAACTTCTCAGGAAGGACGTTAACCCCCTTCTTTAACAGGGAGAATATCTCATAGCCGGAAGGCCCGACGTAACCATTCCAATACTTTTGCAGAAAGAGCCGCACCTTTTCTCTGGTGGCGTTGTAAAGGGAAATGCTTCGGTTGATATCATCGGGGTTAATTTTCAGGGTAAAATAACTTTCCAGCTTTTCCTTGAAATTCTTCAACAGGTTTGCATAATACAAGACCGCGTCGTCATCCGTGTTTTTGGGGATATCAAGGATGTAGTTAAAGGTGTTTTTCTTTCCGTCCATTTTTACCCATGCGTCGTATAACCTGCGCATCCCGTCGCACGAATTGACAAAAACCATCCCTTTGAAATCGTCCAAACGGCCATTGAGTTTTTGATCGACAACCGCCTTGATGTAAGGGCAGATGTTGCTGCAAAGCACCTCATCGGCGGAGCATGATTCCCTGTCCGTGCCTTTGATCCTGACGGGATGAAACCCCGCGGCGCGGATTAACTCTACCGGCGTATAGGAACAAAAATACCCAATCTTGGGCATGCTATTATCTTCTGCAGAAAATTCTATGGTGGACGTTCCTGAAGAACCGGACGTATTACTGGACGAAGCAGCAACAGCAGTTTTTGCCTTTAACCGCGCCTTTTCCAGGGCGATTAACGCCGCTCCGAGCGCGCCGTTGATTTGAGGCTCGTTCGCTATCTTAATCTTGCAGCCGAGGTTTCTCTCTAATTCCGTTACCACCCCAATATTCTTCGCAACGCCGCCCGTCATGACAACCTCTTCTTCCAGCCCGATCCTCTTTACCTGGGCAGTGATGCGTTTGGCGATAGAAATGTGCAACCCCCTGCATATATCAGCAGTCTTATGGTCGGCGCCAACGAGGGACACCACCTCCGATTCCGCAAAAACCGTGCACAAACTGCTAACGGAGACGTTATCCTTCCCCCCCAAAGAGATACCGCCCATGTCCTCCAGGTCTATTTCGAGGGTCCTGGCCATTACCTCAAGAAAGCGTCCCGTTCCGGCGGCGCACTTGTCGTTCATAACAAAGTCCAGTACGTTTCCGTTTGCATCGACCTTGATAACCTTGCTGTCCTGTCCGCCGATATCAATAATCGTCCTTACATTAGGGAAATAATAGTTGGCGCCCTTTGCATGGCAGGTAATCTCTGTTACCACTTCCTGGGCAAACGGCACCTTTATGCGCCCGTAACCGGTGGCGATAATATAATCAATGTCCTTTTCTGATAGTTTATGTTCCGTAAGTATTTGCTGGTAAGTCTTCTCACCGGCCTTCTTACTGCTGGCCCCGGTCGGAATAATCACGGAGGAAAGGATTTCCTTCTTCTCGTTTAACAGAACTCCGTTGGCCGACATTGAACCAATATCGATTCCTATCGTATACATTCTTTACAGAATCTCCTTAAATTTTATGATTAATGAGTTATTCAGGTTCCGGCTTTGGAGGCATCAAACTCATCCAAATGTTAAAAACAAAAAGACCTACCGATACAACCAGCACGACAGCAAAGATTTCCGCCAGCGGGTGTATCGGGCGAAAGCTCACCAACCCCACGAGGCCGGTATTTGCAAGATAGAATTGTAAATTGCCCACCTTCGGATATGCCAAAGGCGTGCCTGAAAACCTCGGCAGGATGTGATAACCGACCCCAAAGACCATCATGGACATCCACCCGAGGAGGTTTAGATGAACGTGAGCAAAAAGCAACTGGGCCGGATACCCCCTCATGAAAATCATAAGCGTACCAAGTATGGCCGCAATGAAGAAGTAAATCAGGCTTGCACGGACGAAATTCTTGGAAAGAGGACTCATAATATTCTATTAAACTCCTTCACAAACAGACCGGAATGGATAATCACACATCATACAAAAATATCAAAAAACTCAGAATATATCAAAAATATGAATTGTCAAACAAAAACCAGTATCATTGTTTAAGCATCGAAACCCCGTCTTGTTTGGCTAATAAATATTATTATAACAGTTAACGCATCAAACGGCAACCCCCTCTTGCCTTGCGGCGCTGCCGCTCAAAAGATTTCTCCTTTACTTTGTTTTTTATTTCATGTTTAATACTTTTGTGACAATAAAAGGCATCCATAATAATATAAGGAGAAAGTAATGGCTAGATTAGAAAGGGCGCTTATCAGCGTTTCCGACAAAACGGGGGTCGTAGAGTTTGCCAGGGAATTACAGCATTTAGGGATGGAAATCGTTTCCACGGGTGGAACTTCCAAGTTACTGAAAGATAACGGCGTCCGGGTGGTGGAGATATCGGAGCATACCGGTTTTCCGGAGATTATGGATGGTCGCGTGAAGACGTTGCACCCAAAGGTTCACGGTGGATTGCTGGCATTAAGAAACAATGAAACACACCGAAAGCAGATGAAGGAATTGGGTATTAAGCCCATTGACATGGTAGTGGTAAACCTCTATCCCTTCGAAAAAACCATTGCCAAAGCAGGGGTAAGCCTGGAAGAGGCAATTGAAAATATTGATATCGGCGGGCCTTCTATGATTCGCTCCGCCTCCAAAAATTACAAAGACGTTATCGTCGTGGTAAACCCACACCGGTATGAATTTATTATCGAAGAACTCAGGGCCAATCACAACGACATTTCAGAAAAGATGCGCTTTGAACTGGCCATCGAGGCATTCAGGACGACCGGCCGCTACGACCGGATTATCGCCAACTACTTCGACGGCCTGGATAAGGAAAAAGACGGCTATCCAACCGCCCTTTCCCTCGACTATAGTAAGCGACAATCCCTGCGTTACGGTGAAAACCCGCATCAGACGGCTGCGTTTTACGTGGAAGAGGGCGTTCAGGAGCCTTGCGTGTCAAGCGCCCAGCAGTTGTTTGGAAAGGAGCTATCCTACAACAACATCACAGACCTCAATGCCGCCCTTGAACTGGCGAAGGAGTTCGAACGTCCTTCGGCAATCGTGATAAAGCACACCAACCCTTGCGGCGTGGCATCTGCCAAAGCCCTTGCGGAGGCGTATAAAATGGCATACAGCAGCGACCCCATCTCCGCGTTTGGATGCATCCTGGGATTGAACAAGGTCGTTGACGTTGCAACCGCGGAGGCTATTACGGAGCCGGGTCACTTTGTTGAGGCAATCATCGCCCCGGAATTTGAGAAAGAGGCTATTGAAATACTGACAACGAAGCGCAAATGGGGAAGCAACTTGAGGCTTTTAAGAACGGGCGCATGCTCTCCCAACACAATCGATACCAGGGCGTATGATATGAAGCGGGTAGTAGGGGGAATGCTCTTGCAGGGGAGGGACTTGTCCGTCTATAACCCGGCGGACATTAAGGTTGTTACCAAAAGGAAACCATCGGAACAAGAAATGGTCGATCTTCGCTTTGCCTTTACTGTTTGTAAGCACGTAAAGTCTAATGCCATTGTACTGGTCAAGGATGAAACGGTTGTGGGTGTCGGGGCCGGTCAGATGAGCCGTATTGATTCCACCGAGATTTCTATAAAAAAGGCGGGGCAGCGGATTAACGGCGCGGTAATGGCGTCTGACGCCTTCTTCCCTTTCCGTGACAGCATAGATGCGGCAGCCTGGGCAGGCGTGGTGGCAATTATACAACCGGGCGGTTCAAATAAGGACGAAGAATCAATTGCAGCCGCCAATGAACACGGTATTGCTATGGTATTTACCGGACAGCGGCACTTCAGACATTAATTTTCCGGTAACCGTACATAGAGCCGCATCGGGAGAATTTTATGAATAAATAGAGGCAGAACCTCTGCAAGCCGATCTGGGCTATCCGCGTCTAAATTCAAAAAGGCCGTTGAATCCCTAATTTATCAATATCTTCCATACAGGAAACCACTACCATGCAAAAAAACCAATTTGGACTTATAGGATTAGCCGTTATGGGGCAAAACCTGGTCTTGAATGCCGTCGACCACGGCTTTCGCGTCTCCGTTTACAACCGCACAACAGAAAAAACCAATGAATTCCTTGCCGGTGAGGCCAGAGGCAAAAGTATTACCGCCACTTATACCCTAAAGGAATTTGTGGACAGCTTGGAACGTCCCCGCATCATTCAAATAATGGTCAAGGCCGGCGCGGCAGTTGATGACGTTATCAGCCAGTTAAAACCGCTGTTGGATAAGGGTGACATTGTTATTGACGGCGGCAACTCATTTTTCCCTGATACCGAGCGGCGGGCAAGGGAATTAGAATCACTCGGCCTGCGTTTTATCGGCATGGGTGTTTCGGGAGGCGAAGAGGGCGCCAGGCACGGCCCAAGCCTGATGCCCGGCGGCACGCGGGAGGCATACGCCTTTATTGAGCCGATCATGAAGGCCATTGCCGCAAAAGCCCCTGCCGATAATGCCCCCTGCGTCGCCTATATAGGTCCGGGTGGGGCAGGCCACTACGTGAAAATGGTTCACAACGGCATCGAGTACGGTGATATGCAGCTTATTGCTGAGAGTTATGCCTTACTCGTGGCCGCTATCAATCCCTCGCCCAGTGAGTTCCATCAAATATTCAGTGATTGGAACAAGGGGTGTCTCTCCTCCTTTCTTATCGAAATCACGGCAGACGTCTTTTCTAAAATCGATGATAAGACGGGCAAGCCTCTCGTTGGTTTGGTGCTGGACAAGGCGGGCCAGAAGGGCACCGGAAAATGGACCAGTCAAAACGCGCTTGATATCGGCGCGGCCATCCCCACCATAACGGCCGCAGTGGATGGGCGCTTTCTCTCTTCGCTGAAGGAGGAGCGCGTAGCCGCCTCCCAAATACTCCAGGGGCCGCAGGGCGCTTATACCGGCAACCGCCAAAAAATCATCAATGCCGTGCGGGCAGCGCTCTATGCGTCAAAAATCTGCTCCTACGCGCAGGGAATGACCCTGCTCAGGAAGGCGTCGACCGAGTACCGCTACAACCTGGATTTACACGAAATCGCCCGTATCTGGCGCGCCGGCTGCATCATCCGCGCCAGGCTCCTTGACGTCATCATGCACGCCTACCGCCGTAATCCTGCACTGCCCAGTTTGCTCGTGGACGATGAACTTAAGCTCGCTATCCAGAATTGCCAGGACGACTGGCGTTTTGCCGTTAAAACGGCCATAGACCTGGGTGTGCCGGTGAATGCCATCAGTGCATCGCTGTCCTACTTCGACGCATACCGCGCAGAACACCTCCCGGCCAATCTTATTCAGGCGCAGCGCGATTACTTCGGGGCGCACACCTTCGAAAGAATTGACCAACCGGGAATATTCCATGTAAACTGGAAGAGCTAACCACTTCAACATGCAAAGTTTTGCGGTTTTTTTTAAAGGTGAACTTTCTTGTGTTAACAGTAACCATCGGCTTAGGGGAATTCTTATGCAAGACAAACTGAACGAATTGAAAAAACGACTTGGCGAAATTAGTGATATCCAGAATGCCGTTTCATTACTCGGATGGGACCAGCAAACCTATATGCCGCCCGGTGGAGCTGATGCGCGCGCCCAGCAAATCGCAACGCTTAGCCACCTTGCGCACGAAAAGTTTATTGACGAGACCATTGGCCGCATCCTCGAAGAACTCCATGGGTATGCAGCAAACCTATCTTACGATTCTGACGAGGCAAGCCTTGTTCGGGTGGCAAAACGCGAATACGACAAGGCCCGGCGCATCCCCCCCCTTCTTGTGTTCGAAATTGCCCATGCAAGCGCGCAGGCATTCGACGCCTGGCGAAAGGCAAGGGCCGCATCTGAATTTCCCCAATTCGCACCCTTTCTCCAACGGAATCTCGATCTGAAGATACGTTATGCAGAGTGTTTGGGCTACACCGACCGTATCTACGACCCCCTACTCGACGAATACGAACCGGACATGAAAACCGCGCAGATTGAGGCCGTTTTTGCAGACGTCAAAAAGGAGGTCGTCCCGCTCGTTCATGCCATTGCATCAAAACAGGATACGGTAGACAATTCCTTTTTGTGCCGGCCTTTTGATGAGCAAAAACAGTGGGACATTGGCGTGGAAGCGGCAAAACACCTTGGGTACGACTTTGAGCGCGGACGCCAGGACCGTTCTCCGCACCCGTTTACAGCGTCTTTTTCGATAAATGACGTGCGTATTACCACCCGTTTTATGACGAACTATTTCCCTGCTGGTTTTTTTGCGACAATCCATGAAACCGGTCATGCGCTCTACGACCAGGGCGTCAGCCAGCATCTTGAACGGACACTTCTGGCCGGAGGCGCCTCGCTTGGCGTTCATGAATCACAATCAAGGATGTGGGAAAACCTGATCGGACGAGGTCTTCCGTTTTGGAAATTTCTTATGCCACGCGCGCGCTCCGTCTTTCCGGAACAATTGAGAAACGTGGATGCGGTAAAGATGTACCGCGCGGTAAACCGCGTGCAACCGTCGCTCATACGCGTAGAGGCGGATGAGATTACCTACAACCTGCACATTATGCTCCGGTTTGAACTGGAAAACATGCTCCTTGAAAAGCGGTTGGACGTAAAGGACCTGCCTGATGCATGGAACGCCAAGATGCGGGAGTACCTCGGCATCACGCCACCGGATGACGCACAGGGCGTGTTGCAGGACATTCATTGGTCACACGGCAGTTTCGGGTATTTTCCAACGTACTCGCTGGGTAACTTCTTCGCGTCGCAATTATTCGAGCAATGCAAAAAAGACGTCCCGGAACTGGAGGCATCCCTTGAAAAAGGCGAATTCCGTCTCCTGCTCGACTGGCTGCGCGCCCGTTTGCACGTACACGGACGCAAATTTACCCTGAATGAATTATCAGACAAAATTACCGGTAAGCCGCTGCAAACACAGCCCTTTATTGCTTACTTGAAAAATAAGTATAGCGAAATATATCGCTTGTAACGGAACGCAGGCAGTGGGCTACGATTGTTGCGGCCCCGAACGGGGCATGTCAGCCCCCCCCCAGACCTTCTTTGATAATGTTTACAATGCAAGATAAACCGGCAACGTTCAGCATGGGGTGGGTGGGGATGAGTAATAATCGTTTTGAAAAATAGGTGGCGTTGGGAAACGGGTCTTTACGGTCTACGTCGTGTCCCAGGTCATACACACGGTGAATGGGATCCGGGTACAACTTCGTGCTTTCAATGCCGGTATTGAGAATCCTCTCAAATACCTTTTCCTTTACTCCTTCATCGTTAAACAAGATGGGAAATTGGTTAAATACCGTGGTGACGTGCGGGATTAGTTCCGGAAGACAAATTCCTTTCAATCCATTCAGTTTGTCGAATAAAAACATGCCATGATCATACCGTTTATAAAAAATTCTGTCGGTATGGTTAAACAAGGAACATCCAACCCCTGCCTGGAAACTTGTATAGGCGCAACTTTCGAAATCCGTATGCAGGGCGGTATATTTTAGTTTTGATATCAGGTTGTAAAACAGGGTATAAAAAAGCGGTCTTACGGCAAGCGAGAGGGCTACCAGCTTGATCGTGGTCTTTAATCTTGAAACTAAATTTGGATTTGGCAGCAAGGCGCATTCGGAGCGTATTTTCTTTGCTAACCCCGCGTTATCCGTAACAATACATCCACCTGAAAGGGTTGAGAGATTTTTTCCCCGGTTAAAGCTGTAAAAACCGACGTCTCCAAAAATACCCGTCGGCCTGTTGTTAATGAGCGTCCCCAGTGATGACGCGGCATCCTCCACCACAAAAACAGCGCGTTGCCTTGCAATCTCCATCACCGCTTCCATGTCCATAGGCACTCCAAACATGTGTACCGGCACAATGCACAAGGTGTTTTCGTTTACACAACTGCCGAGCGACGGGATATCCATATTGAAGGTTTTTAAAGAGATATCGCATAATACGGGTTTTAATCCTGCCTTTCTGATGGGAAGGATGAGGGATGGGGCCGTGTAGGCGGGCAGGACGACTTCCGTCTTGTCCGAGAGGTTTTTTAACGCCTTCAGGATGAGGTAAAAGGCGGTGGTGCCGGAATTGGTGAAGTAACAATGTTTCTTGTTGGTGTAAGCCTTCAGGGTGGCTTCAAAGGCGGCCATTGGCCGGTTAAACGAGGAAGTTACCCCAGCAAGGATGTCGAAAAATGAGATGGGTGTGCCTGTTGATGGGGTTAATAATTTCATATTAGATGCCGGGATATGGCCTCAGACTGATAAAAAATATACGATACACAATGCTGCTGGATGCTCGTATTCGGGTATCCGGCATCGGGAAAACAGATTTCACCTTAAAAAAATGGAGCAACGGCCGTCAAACCTAAAGGTTTGAGCTACTTGCCTCTATTAAAAATGCCTTAGCGCAGAATTTAAGTGGACAGCCTATTGGCACAATTTTTGTGCAAGAAAACCCATGGCGGCGAAAGATATCCTCCATTTCCTCCACCTTATACGCCTTTACCGGAAAGTTTTCTTTTTTCGCGTGAAGCCGGTATCGCCACCGGATGTACGGATTGCACCGGTTTCGTATGTCTATAAGAAGCTTTCCGCCAACCTTGCACACCCGCATCAGTTCCAGGATGAGGGTCTCAATTGCGTCAAGGGACGGCAGATTCAACAAGGTGTTCACACAAACCACCCGGTCGAATGTCTTTGATTTAAAAGGAAGTTGAAACGCGTTGCCTTGCATTAAATTCACCCCCTCAATGGCGTTATCCCGAAAGATTCTTTTTGCCTCTTTTAGCAACTCATCAGACCTATCGATGCCAATTAATACTTTTTTCCCATCCCTCCCAACGTCCTCTTGCAAAGGGAACCAGGAAATATCCCTTGCTGTTTTCCCTGACGTTTCTTCTTCTTGCGGGTGATGGGAGAGGGCGCGGCTGTGATTAAGCGCCCGGTAATTCAGAAAAAACAGCCCATTTCCACAACAGACGTCGAGGATGGTCTTGTCGTGGCGGCACAATTTCCACGCCTCATTTCTGACTGAGGTGGTAATGTTGCCAAGAAAGGCCTTTTTTCTGGAAACGTTTGAAAGGTTCATAATATGCGTTCCATGATTTCCGCGGCGTAGTGCCAGTCAAATTCCTTCTCTGTTCGCCGTCTTCCATCCGTTCCCAACCGTCCGGCAAATTCATCGTCCGTGAGTATGCGCTCTATAGCGTGGGCAATTTCACGTTCGCTTTTCGGATCAACCAGAAGACCCGTTACGCCGTCTACTACGGCCTCCCCGCTTCCACCGGATTTTCCGGCAATGACTGGTTTCCCGCATGCGCTGGCCTCAAGAAACACGACGCCAAAGCCTTCGTAATCGCCCCTCATCTGTTCGTTATCTTCTGTTTCCCGATTGGGCAGCACAAAGACGTCGCACAAACGATAATAATCGGGCAAGGCCTCATCCGTCACGAAACCGGTAAAAATAATGCGTTCGCCGATGCCCAGGTCTTCTGTCAGACCTTTGAGCCGTTGTTCTTCCCGTCCTTTTCCAACGATCATATACACTAATTGTGGAAGACGTTCCGCAAGCAATCGCACCGCGCGCATCACCATATCATGGCCTTTGCGCTCATCCAATCGCCCGACGGTCAGGATAACTTGCTTGCCATGCAAACCGTACTTTTGCATAAGGTAAGGTGGCTTTTTTTGGGGGCAAAATAGTGTCGTGTCAACACCAGGCACAATCTTGACTATCTTTTCCCGCAGGATACCCCACTGCTCAAATTCACGTGAAGTATATTCGCTATTGGTAATAAGCTCTTCTGCCTCCTGTATAACCTTCTTCATCAGCCATGCGGTCAACCGGTGCTTCCCAAACCGTGCGGTTTCCGACCCATAAACGAATACGCTGTATTTTACTCCAAGCAATTTTTTACCGATCAGTCCGGCAGGTCCTACGGAAATAATCTGGCCGCAGTGCAGCTTATTGATATGATACTTTCTGGTATAGTAGAGCGCATAACAAACATTTAATATCATTTTAATGATCTTGCTCTTACCGGATTCATCTATGGGTATTTTTTTACGAATAACGGAGATGGATTCTTTTTTATCAAATTCATCGCATCCGGACGTCCATGGCGCCAACACCATTATATTATTCCGGGGGAGGCGTTTCCAGACGTGGTAAAAAACGGTGGAGATGCCGCTTATGATAGGTGGAAAATCATTCGTAACGAGCAGGCCGGTCTTTCTTCCATTTTGAGGGTTGGCGTTCATCTATAGTTTTTCTTCTACCAATATTTCGTTCCTAACGGAACTGTGCGACGCATTAATTACGCAACAGGTAGGTAGGGAGTCACCGCCTGACGTTATGATGATAGCGGGGACGCATGTCCTACCTATTTACAGTCGTCCCTACGGGACTTTATGGTTCTTTGCTTGGAAACTGCCCGGCAAGCAAGCTCTGTGGTTTTCCGTTGCGTTTCCGACTTTATGGTTCTTTGCTTGGAAACTGCCTGCCTATTAGCATTTGCCCCTATGGGGCATATACAGACTGCTGGCATATTTTCTAAATGATTAAAGTGTTATCTGTGTTTTCTATTGATATGATTTGCCGGTGTGAGTGTTTCTTGTTTCTTATTTTTCTATCGTAGAGGCTGACAACGGCTATGGTCAACGCGAAGAAAATAAATCCACAAAGCAGCATTCTTACATTTTGTGAATAAGGGTAGATACGGGTAATTTTTTGACCGATCAGGCTTCCGGCCAACAAGTTGACTACTGGTAAAAGAAAAAGGAGTGCCATACTTTTATAGGGAGAAGGACGGACTATCTGAACTACCACCCGGCGACCCACGTCCAATCCGGGAACGGCGTCCACTTCCAGCAGGTTGAATGGGTTTTTTATATCCATACACGAGCCGCAACTTTTACAATCTTTGGTCTCCGGATTACCTATTTCCACGGTCGCCCGGTTGCCACGTATTTGCTTAACAATGCCCCTTTCAATGGTTAGGTTTTGTTTGAACATGTCAACCGCTGCTGTTTCATTAATTGCCCTTAGAAGGTTGTTGTGGTTGGATTGGATTGCCTACTTTTTCGCGCATTAACTTGCCGACCTTGAATACGACGACGTTTTTGGCCGGCACAAAGGCAACTTCGCCCGTACGGGGGTTTCTGGCCTTTCTTGCGGCGCGCTGGCGTATTTCGAAGACGCCAAAGTCGCGTAATTCAATACGTTTACCCTGAGTAAGTTCCCCTATAATCTCATCCAAGAACATTTGTATTGTTTTTTTCACGATCATGTGCGTATTATCTGTCCTTCTGGCAATCTTTTCACACAAATCCCTTTTTGTCGTCGTTTGCATTACAACCCTCCTTAAAATATAGATAAATTTAGGTAATGTCAGGGAGAATATTCTTGGAATGAATTAAACAAGCCGTGTGTTACTTACCTCAGTGCGGTTTGAAAGTTTAGTCTTAACTAATTTCAAGACATAGTAGTTATGATAATTTTGACATATTATCAATTCAGGAGAATGTTGTCAATACGTTTTTAGAACTTTAATAAAAATTCGTTGGTTTGCAAGGTGTGGGGTTTAAAGATACGTAACAATGTAGAGATGCAAAAGGCTGGGGCGATAGTCTTGTCCGGTGTCTTTTCAAAATGTCTTGACAACCAGGCATTACTCATGTTAGTTTATACACCTTCTGAACTTTTAAAGATACTTGATTTTTTCTATATTTAGGGAGAGAAATTTATGAAGGTGAGAACCAGAAAAAGTTCTATAAAACACATTAAAATGTGTGGTTTTCGTAAGAGGATGCGATCAAAAGGCGGCCGCGCGATTTTAAAGAGAAGAAGGAAGATAGGAAGAAGGCCTTTGTTGGACGTATAAATAGCCTGTAAGTAAAAAAGACCTTAAATATCCTGTAAAACGTATTTAAGGTCTTTTTTTGTTTATCCTGATTTTCGCTATCTTTTAGTCGCTAATTGAGATTGCCTCTACAGGGCATTCCTCTGCTGCCTGCCTACAGGTGTCTTCGTAATCGGAAGGCACAACTATCGTTTTAGCCTCTGCCACGTCGCCCTTCATATAAAAAATCTCCGGGCATGTCTGGGTGCAAAGCTCACAGCCTGTGCATGAATCGACATCTACTTTTGCGCGCATAACAAACCTCCTTTACTAATATCTAAAATTCGCCATGGATAACCAAAACAATAACGGAGGTGCCATTATAATAAACAAACTCACGAGACTCAACAATTATTTTACATGAAAGTCTACTAAGACGAAATATACCTGGTCAACAAAAATAAAATAATGCTCACGGAGTCAAGGTTTATAGCTGAGAAATGGCGATTTATGATTAGTCGGGTATTTCTAAATTTTTTACCTTCGCCGCATTCCGTATTTCAGCGCTGATGGTGCCTCTATCGGTTACCGTTTGCCATGTCCTGTAACCGAACTCGAACCACATTCCCACATGGTTATTCCACTTTTTGCCAAAGCGTAAGCCGTTATCAATGAAGCGTAAGGTTGCTGTGAAAGGACGCTGGAGAATGGAATTTGATTGGCCAGAGGGCCCCCCATGCTCTACGAACGTCTGAGCATCAACCACAACTTCTAAACCCGCATGGCGAATTCGTCTGATAAGATCGACGTCCTCCCATAAACCGAAGGGAAACCGTTTATCATCAAAACAACCAACCTCTTTCAGCACGTAACGTGGCATAGCCAGGCAAAAACCAGATAGCATATAATTGGGTATTACCTTTCCGGCCATGGCCTGCTTGAGGAATAATGCAAAACCTTCTACACGCGCAAACTCCGTCTCCGATAAATCTTTCGGTCTTTTAAAAAGTTGTGTTTTCTGGTAGCCATAACCACTATCCGTAACGGGTCCGCAAACCCCAACCCCGGGAAGAAGCGCGACCTTTGCCAGAGAATCCAATGAGCCTAAGGTAAAATAGACGTCGTCATTCACCGGAATCACAACGTCCCCTTCAGCCATCATCAAACCCTTGTTGTAGCTTCCCCCAAAACCTAAATTTTGCTCATTTTCAATATATTTGACGTCACCAAAGCCGCGAAATTCCGGCAGGTATTTCTCTATGAGTTTTTGGGTTTCTTCCCCTAATGGGGAGCAATCATTAAGCAGTATGATTTGATTTGAGGAATCTGCTTGCCGAATAAGACTAGGAAAAAACATTTTGTCGAGTATTTCCAAAATGGCCGGCCCCGCGTTGTACATCGATACGACTATACTTTTACGTATTTTTTTATGCGCACCCATTTCCCCTCCCCATCGACACCGGATACATTACCTTGTTCCGGCCATGTTAAGCATTCTTTTCTGTCACCCCTTCGGGGCTGACTATATTTTCTTACTTTACCAGGGGCACCCCCCCGCTATATACTTTCTGCCCTTCGGACCTTTGTAGAGCGAAGAGGCTCTTCGCTCTACAGCGCCCGGTTTATTTTAGCGGTAAAACAGTAAAAAAGCTTGCATTTTTTTCCATTTTTGTTACAGTGATTTCCTCGTGGTAAAGGTAAGTTTGTATCATCTTAACCATTTTGGATGAAAATGATGACAAAGAAGGGTTACCCACGTTTGTTTTTCATGCTACTGGCTATTTTAGCCTGGTACATTCCATCTACAATCCTTGCAGAAGGCACTGAGACCACCCGCCTGAGCGATACCACCCCGGTTAACGACAACGCATCACTTAAAGATGCCACTGCCCGTCAGAAAGCGGATACCGCATTGGCAAGGGAAATCGCAATGCAAACCATCTGGTTTGGATCGGGTGAAGAAATATCCATTGCAACCCGCCATAGTACACCCATAAGCAAGTCACCGGGTATCGTTACCGTAATTACCGATGAAGAAATTAAAAACCTCGGATTCCGTACCTTTGCTGAACTACTGAGAACGGTGCCTGGATTTGAGATTTTAAAGATTGGGGACTATGGAAACACCTACCCCTTAGTACGTGGAATTGCAGGTTCTGCTAAGATAAGGGTAATGATTGACGGCCATTTTGTAAATAGCCCTCTTATTGGGGGGGCTTTTGCCCACTTCGATGATTTTCCTTTGGAAGGCGTCAAAAGAATCGAGATTATCAGAGGTCCTGGCTCTGCTTTGTATGGTGAAAATGCATTTTCGGCGGTTATCAACATCATTACAAAAGGCGCTAAGGACGTTAACGGGGTACACGTGAGTAGCGGCTATGGGAGCTTTGACACCTACGATGAGAACGTGGTATTTGGGGATGCGCATGGCCCGGTTGAGGTTTCCGGTATGGCCCATTACAGGCAAACCAACGGGTATAACGGCACCGTTAAAAGTGACAGTCAATCAATAATCGATAAGGCCGTTGCCCCTTATAAAATCCCTGCCGCATCAGTCGCACCCGGACGTGTTGAGGATTGGCGGCAGGAATACGACCTCGACCTTAAAATGGTTTATAAAGACGTCTACGTACATGGCTTTTATCTTAACAAAGACAAAGGCCCTTTTATTGGCGCCCAATATGCTTTAAATGATGAAACA
Organism: uncultured candidatus Brocadiaceae bacterium; assembly: GCA_964372185.1. GTDB lineage: Bacteria > Planctomycetota > Brocadiia > Brocadiales > Brocadiaceae > JACVXV01. Next base: position 4,538 of record CAYJPZ010000041.1, on the reverse strand, counting down.
AGGCTTGGGGATAACTATGTGTTTGGTGAGGTGGGGTATAAAAAGACCTTTGACGACAAACTCACGATTAAGCCACGTGCCTACTACGACCAATTTGACAGTAGTCTGTACATTGAGGCCTTGCCGGAAGGTGCAACGATACCCGTTGATGTAAATAAAGATGGTAAACCGGACACGTTTTACTCGTACCCTGATGGATTGGTTGGTGACGGGAGGGTGGCTGAAAAGATCGCCGGTGCGGAGATCCCTTTTGATTATGAATTATTTGATGGAAATCTACTTACCCTGGGATTTGAGTATCGCTTGATAAATCAGACCAATGTCAGAGATTTCAGAAATTTCAACCCAGCAACGCTAGCGCCACTCAGCGGTCTTCAGGATTTTTCTGATACATACCCCTTTATAGAGGAAGCCACCAGGAGGATTGGGGCGGTTTACCTCCAGAATACCTGGGATGTAACCGATGCCGTAAACCTCACGCTGGGGGTAAGGCACGATCAATATAGTGATTTTGGCGGCACAACCAATCCCCGGGCAGGCCTAACGTGGGCATTTATACAAAACGCCTCGCTAAAACTCCTTTACGGAGAGGCATTCCGCCCGCCCAGTTTCACCGAGATGTTTACTGCTAATCAGCCGGCTATCCAGGGGAATGAAGAGTTACACCCCGAAACAATACGTTCATACGAAGCGGGATTAAGTTATAAATTTAATAAATATGTCACTAGTTCCATTAATTATTTCAACAACACCATAGAAGACCTTATTGTGCTAAGAACCATGCAAAACACCTCACGTTTCGAAAATGTCGGTAACGCGCATATACAAGGTTTTGAAATGGAAACGAAGGTGGATATCATGAAAGGGAATTATGTCTTTATGAATTATACCTTTCAGAACCCGGAGGATGACAACGGCGATGATCTGCCGTTTGTTGCTCAACACAAGGGCAATTTTGGTGTAAACGTCCATTACTGGAAGTATATAAACACCAATGTGAACACCTTTATCAGCGGTTGTCGTTCCAGAGAAGTCGGCGATACGAGGGACGACATGCCCTCTTACGCCCTTCTCAATCTTTCCGTTATTGGTAAAGAATTTTTCAAGACCATGGAGATACAAGGAACGGTATTTAACCTACTGGATAAGGACTACAATGATCCGGGGCCTACTTCAATACCAGGAGACTTGCCAAGACCAGGAAGGTCATTTTGGGTAGGGCTGGGCTACCAGTTTTAAGGTAGGACAAACGCCCCCACCTGACTTACCTATTTGCAAAGGCGGTTTCAAATAAATTGGTTATTATTGTTAACGAACGATAAATCAATGTATTACAAACTAACTTATCCATGTTAAAAATGACGTTAGCGAACACCTTGCGTCCGTTTAGCGACCAGTTCCATCTAATAACACACAGTTCAAAATATTTCCTGATAGATTTACTCTTTTTCGACCATCTGGCACTTGTTTTGTATAGTAACAAAACTAACGAAATCTGTGTTGGGGTGAAACGTATGGACATAAAGTCACATCCCGCATGAGCGTTTTCAGAATACTTACCGGCCGGGAAACCGGATTATTGCAAAGCCGGTTTAACCACTTGGAATAAGGAAAGACCATAGTTTATGACACTACATTATCGGGCCGATTTGCACATACATTCATGTTTTTCTGATAGGCAATCCGTCTGGGCGCTGCGAAAAATGAATTGCCCGGAAAGCTATTCAACCCCTGAATTCATCTACCAGACAGTAAAAAAAAAGGGGATGGATTATGTAACCATAACAGACCACAATTCCATTAACGGCGCCCTTAAGATTGCCCACCTGCCCGATGCCTTTGTCAGCGTTGAAGTCGATACCTTTTTTCCTGAAAACAACTGTAAGATACACGTCGTTGTTCTCAATATCACGGAAGCTGTTTTCAGAGAAATTATGTGCCTGAGAAAAAACGTTTATGAATTGGTGGCATACATTCGCAAAGGCGGTATCGCCCACTTCGTTGCGCACCCATTCTCTGCTTTGAATGAAAGGCTTACCGTAGAAACGGTAGAAAAGATGTTGCTGTTGTTTGACGTATTTGAGTCAATAAATGGCACACGGGCGGGTCAACTTAGCACCTTTATGAATAAGGTGGTATCTTCCTTAACCCAAGAGAGGTTTGAGGCCATCGCAAGCAGGCACAACATACCCTCCTGGGGTAACACACCCTGGAAAAAGACATTCGTTGGCGGTTCGGATGACCATAGTGGTTTGTTTATTGCAAGGGCGTATACCGTATCAAAACAGGGGAGAACGTTACCGGAATTCGTATCCGCTATAAGAGAACAAAAGACGTGGGCAGAGGGAGAAGAGGGAAACCCGTTGAGTCTGGCACACAATATTTACAGGATAGGGTACCAATACTACACGGCACAGACAAAACAGCGTAATAACAATTCCATGCCCTTTGTTAACCTGCTCTTGAAAAAGGCCTTTAAACCGGGGCAAAAAATTTCCTTGTTTGAAAAGCTCAAACTGCTCATCAGAAAAAACATCCCCAATATGTCCCGTAATCACGAGGGGAAAACCTTTGAAAAAATACTGGATAATGAAGCAAGGAAATTAATTAGCGACCCAAAACTTATTAGCAGTCTTAGAACAACGGACAACAGCAGAAGCACGTTTAACCTCATAAGTTATCTCATGAACAGGATGATTTACATTTATTTTAATCAAATGGTGGACGCGCCCTTCGGCGCAAACATCTTCCAGGTGCTTAAATCCTTCGGAACGTTAGTCGTTATCCACCTCATTGCCGCACCCTATGGTATAACCTTTAACCACCCGCATCGAAGCAAAGGATTGGTAGGACAATTAAGAAAGACCCTCCAGATACCCGACGACACTAAGGAAAAAGTCGCCCTCTTTACCGACACCTTCGATGAGATAAACGGTGTTTCCGTAACCATAAAAAAACTGATAAAAATAGCGGAATACCGGGGAATAGACCTAACTGTTATAACGTGCAACAATAAAGAAACATCATTCAGTAACAAAACAAAGAGTTTTAAATCTATTGGGGATTTTTCACCATCCGACTACCCTGATTTAACCTTGCATTTCCCACCGACGCTGGACGTCCTTGATTACTTTGATCAGGAGGGCTTTACCAGAATACATGTAAGCACGCCGGGAACCGTCGGCCTTTTAGCGCTTTTCATTGCAAGACTCATGAATATGCCAATTTCTGCGACCTACCACACCGATATACCCCAAGGCGTCATGAGCTTCTCGAATGACGCAGTTGTCGAAAAGGTCGCGTGGAATTATGTCATCTGGTTTTATAATCAGATGGATGAGGTATTAGTTCCTTCAAAAAGCACACAAAACCAAATTATTGAAAAAGGACTCTCTCCTGAAAAGATAAAACCTTTATTGAGATGGGTGGACGTTGATGCCTTTTCACCCAAAAAGAGAAATCCTCAGGTATGGGAAAAATATAATTTAAACAAGGCAATCAAATTCCTTTATGTTGGAAGGGTTTCAAAGGAAAAGAATCTCGAACTCCTGGCCAATGCCTTTATCGACACGATAAAGGCGGGATTAGCCGGCTATCTGATCATTGTGGGGGACGGGCCGTTCAGGAGCGAACTGGAAAGCACATTAAAAGGATATCCTGTTGTGTTTACCGGCTATTTAACAGGGGAAGAGCTTTCCACGTTCTACGCGTCATCGGACGTCTTCGTCTTTCCCAGCACTTTCGATACCTTCGGCAACGTTGTCCTTGAAGCCCAGGCGTCCGGACTTCCCGTGATCGTATCAGATAAAGGCGGACCAAAGGAATTAATGATACCGAATGAGACGGGTTACATTATCAAGGCAAATGACAAATCAGCGCTCGTCGGTGCCTTGACCTCCCTGGTAACGAACGTTGAAACCATTAAAACGATGGGGGAAAAAGCACGGCAATTCATAGAGACAAAGGCCATGCGCCCTGAAGATATGTACAGCGCTATATTCCAGGTATAGCGCATAATGCAGTCTTGTTATACCGTAACAGTTTACGTGGCGCCTGTAATGAAAGAAAGGTGAAAATATAATGAATGTATTGTTGATTTACCCTGAATTTATAGATTCGATATGGAACTTCAGGCACGCGCTTAAATTCATAGGCAAAAAGGCATACTCACCACCATTAGGCCTGCTAACCGTTGCCGCAATGCTTCCATCAGCCTGGAAACTGCGCCTAATAGACCTCAATATAACAAAGCTTACCGATGATGACCTTGAATGGGCTGATTATGCGTTTATCAGCGCCATGTCCGTTCAATGGAAATCGGTGCTCCATTGTATCGCCCGGTGCAAAAAATTTTGAGTCAAGATTGTAGCCGGAGGCCCGCTCTTTATGTGTGATTATGGGCAATATGAAGAAATTGATCATTTTGTGCTTAATGAAGCCGAGTTAACCCTTGCCCCTTTTCTCGCCGATTTGGAACGGGGGTGCGCCAAGCGGTTCTATAGGTCGTCAGAATTTGCAGACCTAAGAAAGACGCCGGT
>CAYJPZ010000040.1:0-24249 GCA_964372185.1 uncultured candidatus Brocadiaceae bacterium | reverse complement strand
GAGTTATACCATTTTCTCAGCCGGTTACGCAACAAAATGGCTGAAATGTTCAGGGTGAGAACGGTAAATACCAGCACAAGGGTCGTCGTGTAAACCATAGGAACTGCGGCTTCCACGTTGGGGGATTGGAATCCGACGTCATAAATATGAAAACCCAAATGCATGAACTTTCGTTCCAGATGCACAAAGGGATAATGGCTGTCGAGGGGTAATGATGGCGCAAGTTTTACCACCCCCGTAATCATGAGAGGTGCTACCTCTCCAATGGCCCTTGCCATGGAGAGAATGGTGCCGGTAAGGATGCCCGGCGTTGCCTGGGGCAGCACCACCCTCCACAGGGTTTCAAATTTTGTGGCGCCGAGGGCATAAGAACCCTCTCGCACCGATTTTGACGCTGAGGACAATCCTTCTTCCGTTGCTACGACGACGACCGGCACCGTCAGCAGCGACAAGGTAAGAGACGCCCAGAGGATGCCTCCTGTGCCAAAGGTGGGCGTTGGCAGCGATTCTGAATAAAACAGGTTGTCGATGCCACCGCCAATGAAATAAATAAAAAATCCCAGACCAAACACCCCAAATACTATGGAAGGAACTCCCGCGAGGTTGCTTACCGATATCCTCACTAAGCGGGAAATGACGTTATCTCCCGCATATTCCTTGAGATAAACCGCCGTCAGTACGCCCATGGGGACCACCGCGATGCTCATAATAAATACCATCATCACGGTTCCGAAAATGGCGGGGAATATGCCGCCTTCCGTATTTGCCTCCCGTGGCTCCGCGGAAACAAATTCCCAAAACTTGCTGATATAGAAACTCACTTTTGCGAAGACGCTCATTTTGTTTGGCGTATACATCCGGATAATCTGAAATACCGGAAGGTTCCTTTCCCTGCCGTCTGAAATGGTTACAACCACCTCCTGTTCCCGTGCCTTTTTATATAATTCGGCTAGCAGGTTTTCTTGCGCATGATAGAGGGACTCCAGCCTGCTCACGTCTGCCTGGATGTCATTCACCTTCGCCTGCGTTTCCGCGTTTGGCGGCAGAGTCTGCAAGCGCTTTAACGCAAGGCGGTCTTTTTCCATAGCGTAATTGATGTTTCCAATGGCGCGTTTCTCAACGTGCCGGATTTTTTTGTAGAGCGCGTAGCTTTCTTTGATGAGAATTTCCAATTCCTGCGCTGATAGGGGTTTCGTTTCTTCACCAACCTTGAGACCCTTTAAGAATCCGTACAGATTGCCCCATTCGCGCCTTTCAAATGCAAGCACGTCGGGCGGAAACTCCCGTCGCTCAATCGCTTCGTGGTCTACCCATTGAAAATCCAGTCCAAAGGCGTCCCGATTCCCTACTTTTAATTTTGTCCGGTAGGTGTCTTTTTTTTGAGGTATGGATTCTGTTTTTGCGATTTCTCCCATCACTACGGAGCCATCTTTTAAAACGAACCTTCCTATTTCATGGGGCCAGAACACACCGAGACCTTTTACCATGATGAGGACAATTAAACCCCCAATCATCAAAAGGCTTATGGTAAGCATGCTGGCGGTTAGCCAGATATAAGGGGTGCCCGTCTTGAGGATTTTTTTCATAATTTGCTATATCGCCGTTTCATTCTTTGCCTTACGGTTTCCGCAAGGGTATTTACCAGAAAGGTCGTTATAAAGAGGAGCAAGGCAGCCAGGAATAGCGCCCGGTACAGGGTTCCCCCCATAGGAGCCTCCGGTATCTCTACCGCAATATTTGCGGCGAGCGCCCTGAATCCGTTAAAGATGTTCCAGTCCATAATCGGCGTATTACCGGTTGCCATAAGAACGATCATGGTCTCACCTACCGCCCTTCCAAACCCGATCATAATGGCAGAAAAGACGCCGGGGCTCGCCGTGGGCAGCACCACCCTTACGGCCGTTTGCCAGGGGGTTGCGCCGAGCGCAAGCGACGCCGAAATGAGGCTCTTCGGCACGTTGTTCATGGCGTCCTCGGAGATGGTGAAGATAAGCGGGATTATGGCAAAGCCTATGGCAAAGCCCACAACGACGGCGTTTCGTTGGTCATATCTCAGACCCAGGATATCATTCAGCCACTGGCGATAGTCATTATTAAAAAGTACATGCTCACAATATCCGCTGAGTTGGAGGGACACAAATACGGCGCCTATAATAAAGGGTATCAGGAAAAGCGCCTCCGCGCCCTGCTTGTATCTGCCTTTACATGAAGGGGGGATGTAATTCCAGAGAAAAATGGCAACGGTGATAAATATGAGAATGAAGAAAGGGAAGATAACAATGGACGGGAAAATCTTTTCAATCAACGGCGCCAGCCACAATCCGGCAAGAAAACCCAGCACCACGCTGGGGAGCGCCGCCATAATTTCGATGACGGGTTTAATTGGTTTTAAGGTTTTGTGAAGAAATTGTGACGTATACAGCGCGGCTAAAATTCCGACCGGCACGGCAAAGAGCATGGCGTACATGGTGCCTTTGATGGTGCCAAATATAAGCGGCGTCAGGCTTAACTTTGGCTCAAAATCATCCGTTCCACCCGTTGACTGCCAGACAAACTCGGGTTTTTCATACCCCTCATACCAGACGGCTCCAAAGAGCGTCCTGAGCGTTGTTTCGGGATGTGGGTTGGAAATATGCCAGAGGTACAGGGTATTGTTTTCGTCGATGGCCAGCGCCCCGTTAGCCTTTGGGGAAAAGACTATGGTCGCGGGTTTGGCGTTTGTAGTGATGGTCAGCAGCGTTTGTTCAGAAGTCGCATGATTGAGGTTAATCGTTCCGTCGGAAGCCGCCGTCAGAAAACCTTTATCTCTGAAAGAGGGGGCAATTGCCGTGATAGAGGCATTATGAGATTTAAGCGTGTGTATTTTTTTAAGCGCCCAGCCGGACGCCGAAGCCTCATCCCGCACCCGCATCCAGACATTGATTCCTCCCCATTGGTCACCAACCACAAGGGAAATGTCGCCCAACAGGAATCCTAATGCCGTAATCGCCGTGTCGGAGGCCTTTATTTTTTCCACCAGGTATGGGTTCTCCCTGTCGCTAATATTGAGATGGAACAACTCGCCGGTGGATGCCCCAACGTAAAGGTTCTCCAGAAAATGGTCGAGCGCCAGTGACGTTACTGCGGGAGTTATTGCAAAGCGTTCTTCGGGAGGACTAATGTGTTGTGGCGCATCATTACGTCCCGCTCCTGAAATAAGGTCGGTAATATCCCGCGCAACCTCTTTTTTCTCTCCCTCACCAAAGAGCGACGTTGTTTCTTCAGTCGATTTTAATAATAATCGTCCATCTTTAGCGCTTGCAATCAACACCCTTGCGCTGTCGCTCTTCTTGCAGATGATGGATTTGAGCGGTTTCTTTTGCTCATCCATACACAGCGGTTCTTCCTCAGACACTTCGGGTGAGATAACCCTTACTCCCTGGTCAAACGATTCGGTAAAACTGATAGCAACCGTTAACAAGCTTCCATCATCCGTGCCGATAAACAGATGATTATCCGCCATATCAACCGATGTGATCCGGGCGTTTCCCAGCCCCGATAACGGATGTTTTTTTATAACGGCGCCATCGGCCAGAGAAATAAATTCCAGGATGCCTTTTTTATAAAGGACACACGCAATCTCCTGCTGCTCATCCGTTTTCAGGGCAATCACGCTTTCGGATAACAGGAATGTCTTTTTGTCGATTACCCGTGCGTCCTTCAGGAGGGGATAGACCTCCAGAAAGATAAAAATAAACAGCGCCAGGATAACAACAATAACAGCCGCACCACCGAGTTTAATAACCCAGTGGGCGGCTTTATCAGTGCATCTTCTTCTTTTGAGGCTTTTCATGAAAACTACTCTATCTTCTTAAGTTCCTCCTGCACAACCGAGGCCGTCAACGGGATGAAACCATCCTTCACAACTACTTCCTGGCCTTCTTTGCTCAAAACAAATGTTACGAACTCCTTGACGAGAGGGTCAAGCGGCTGCCCCGGTTTCTTATTGATATATACGTAAAGGAACCTTGCCATCGGATAAGAACCATTCATGACGTTTTTGATTTCGGCATCCTTATACGGTTTCCCTTCTTTAAATGAAAGGGGTACGGCGCGAACACCGGAGGTTGTATAACCAATACCGCTGTAACCCATGGCATATCGATCTTCGGTTACACCTTGCACTACCGATGCGGAACCCGGCTGCTCTTTTACGGTATCTTTGAAATCTCCCTTATAGAGGGCGTGTTCTTTGAAATAGCCATAAGTGCCTGACGCGGAATTACGGCCGTAGAGACTGACCGGTTTCTTTGCCCATTCTCCGGTCAAACCAAGCTGCTCCCATGTCTGCACGTTCACCTTGTATCCACCCTTACGGGTCTTGGAAAAAATGGCGTCCGCCTGGGGCAGGCTTAGGCCCTTTAATGGATTATCCTTGTTCACATATATCGCCAGGGCATCCAGGGCGGTCCTTATTGCTGTGGGTTTGTAGCCATATTTCTTTTCAAAGGCATCGATTTCTGTAGGCTTCATTGCCCTGCTCATCGGACCTGCCTGGGCAGTTCCGGAAATCAACGCGGGCGGGGCGGTGGTAGAACCCTTGCCTTCTATCTGAATCTTTACGTTTGGGTACACCTTGTTGAACCCCTCGGCCCAATAGGTCATGAGGTTATTCATGGTATCGGAGCCGATACTGCTCAGGTTTCCGGAGACGCCGCCAGCCTTGGTATAGGGTTGTATATTTGCGTCAACCCTGATCTCTTCACCGGCGATAGCTATGCCGGCCAAACTAAAGCTTAAAAATGCCACTAACAGCCAAGCCTTTTTTACCATACCCTGTTTCCTCCTTATCTATGATGTCTAATTAAGAATACTATGTTACTCAAATTAATAATGAAAGTCGACTTATTTTTTGAAGTGACGTTTGTCATATTCCACTACTGCCTCATCTGAATCGAATACGACTGTTTCGTTATTCAGACCATACCCTACCTTCGTAATACTTTTCCCCATTTCCCCTGTCTTTTCAAAGTCCGCCTTGCGGGTAGGCGAGGCAAAGACGTACAGCCTGCCATCCATTTCAAACTCACGATAGGCCTTGATATTAGCCTTTCCCAGGATATCTTTTACACGGCGGGATGCATATTCAATCACCGCTTCTTCCGAATCAAAGACCACCGTTTCACCGTTTTGCCCGTATCCTATCTTAATAATACCCTTGCCAAGCTCCCCTGATTTCTCAAAGGCATCTTTACGGTCAGGCGAAGTAAAGACGTACAGTCTTCCATCCTTATTGACCTCCAGATATGCGCCTTCCTTTGACGGCGTTGCCAGCGACGGCTCAGCGGCAAAGGACACCGCCATGTGCGAAACGGCATACCCCGGTACATAAGCTACAGCCATCGTGAAAAACAGATACGATAACCTTCTATTCCATTTTTTCATGCCCTTTATTAACCTCCTTGCTAAGAGAACGCTTTGAAATTCCTATACGTTACATTTACAGCGGGATGCTGTGGTTGCGGCGTAGCCGCGCTAGAAAAACAGTATAATTCTTCCCTGTTAATTAAATGTTAAGAATGTGTTAATTTTCTATTAAGATTAAAAGGTAATCTGATACTGCATCCTGATCCTGTTTTCATTCAGGTCATCCAGGTCACCCATCTCGGTCTCATAGTGTCCAACGTCCGCCTGTATCTTAGACCTATGGCCCTTGAAATAATAGTTTACGCCCCCGGTATATTCCCTTTGGAGGTCATTGGCCGCATCAGTGTCAGGGTCAAGCATGGAATATCGTGCTGCAACCTCCAGTTTTTTGGGTATGATGAAATAACCTGCCTGGCTAAAAAAACCATTGGATTGCACCGTTTCACCGCCGGATTCAGGATCGTCACTCCTCATAAAATACTCGTTGTGCCATGAGAAACCTCTGTATTTCATGCTCAGTTCCGTTACCCCCAGTATGCCATCGGAATCCACAAGCTTCTCGTCTTTCTCCTTTGGATTAACAACCACGGAGGCCGCGACGGACATTTTGAATTTATCCGTATACTTCAAATCTGACTCATCAACGGTATCATATTTCCCAAACGGGTTAAATCTCACGTTGAACACGTACATGAGTTCATTATTCAGGTTATCTTCCGTGCCCCTGTCTTCCGGATTCTCACCTGACCCCTGAAACATCGCCGCATGGTATTCCATATATCCATCAAAGGGTTTTCCGTAAATATCAAATCCATAATCCCGGTCCTGATCGAATTGTTCGCTGGCAATAGCCCTGTCCTGGAGGAGGAGCTTTGCAGAGGAGGACGTCCTTTGCTGGTTAAATGGCACCTTAAAATATCCAAGCTTGGCATTTAATTCTTCCATGGGTGTCCAGTATACGTAAAAATCCCTGACGCCAACGTCAAAACTATCCCCATCCAGTTCGATGTAATAATGCGTCATTTTGCTGTATATGTTTCCCCCCAGGGAAAGCCTTGCCCTGCGGACGTCCATGTCATTTCTGTCCTCTTTTCCAAAGTCCTCGTCATTATCTTTAAACGTATACCGGAATTGCATCCTGCCGCCAATACCCAATGAATATTTCTCATCATTGGACCTGAATACAAATGAATACTTCTCTTCATCAGGTGTAAACATAGCTGTGCCAGAAGGCAGGCCAACCCCCAGTTTTTTTCTTGCTTCGTCAGTGGATAGATAGTCCTCGAAGGTATGGATCATCTCTTCCTTTGAGGCAACCGGCGCAGGTTCTGCGCTTAGTGACTCTACACGGTTTTTTAGCGCCTGTATCTGTTCTTGTTGCTTTTGAAACGATTCCTCCATCTGTTTTAGCTGCCATTGCAAATAATCCCGCTCGCTTCCGGATATCTCCTCGGTTTGTTCTGCCTCCCTGGCTAAGGTATTTCTCATGAAACCCCCGCCCTGCACACCGCACAACATCATTACCAACGATAAAACATATTTCACACACTTACTGCGCATAGCAACCCCTTTCATTTTCATTAAAAAAACAATGATGTAAAATAATCTCCACCCCTAAATTAACGAAACGCAAAACAATTTACGAGAACATCATAACCATTGAATGTTAAGAAAATGTTAAGATTGTATTAAGATTGTGTTAATTTTTGTTAAAATCGAAAATTGTTATAAGGCGCTTTTCCCTGCGGATTAATATGTAATGTAGGGACACGGCGAGGATTGACAGGGTAGGCGCATACGCGGCCCGGTATGCGGCAAAAAATGTGGTTGCCGCCGGGCTTGCCGATGAATGCGGGGTGCAACTCAGTTATACCGTAGGTCTCTCACGACCGGTAAGCCTTCAGGTGGAAACTTTTGGTACGGGTAAAATATCCGACAATGAAATCGCCCAACGCATCGAAAACCAATTCGATTTTCGTCTCGCAAGTATCATGAGACAGTTCAACCCCTGAAGTGAATTTCTACCAAAGACTTGTAGAACGAAGTGGTACTTCGTTCTGTAGCCGTGTTTTTTCATGGTGAGTGAAGAACCTCTTCGCTCTACAACAGGCCCGAAGGGCTGAAAGCACATAGCCAGGGGTGAAGCCCCTGGTAAATGAAATAATATAACAAGCCCTGAAGGGGCGACAGAAAAGGATGCTTAACATGGCTGTGACACGTATCTTTCTCATTTCTCACCTGAAAGTCGGCTTAAAAAACAACAAGCAACTGGGCGATATTAGCAAGTCGGACACTATAGCGTTCAACAGGGTAACGCACGTCAGGAAACCGAAATATTGCACCGGCTTAAAGCTTGAAAATGAAAAGACCATGAATCCAAAGGCCGCCGAGAGAGAGGTAAACAAGGCCGTCTTCACGACCCCTTGCAAGGTAGCACGCATGGCCTTTGCATGGTCTCCATTGATAGACAACTCCTTTTTAAACCGGTAGAAAATATGGATCGTATTATCGACGGAAATCCCCAGGGCAATACTGGCAATCATGATAGTCGCCGCATCCAGCTTCATCCCGCACATACCCATAAGCCCAAGCGTTACCGTAATGGGCAAGAGGTTCGGTATAACGCTAATAAGCCCTATTTTAACGGATTTCAAGGCAACGGCCGTTGAAATAAACGTCAACAGAAAGGCCAGTGAAAATGATTGAATCTCACTCCAGAGGATATTATCCTGAACATTAATCATCAGGGGGACGATCCCGGTAATGTGCCATGATAAGTTTTTCGTGTCCAAATATTTTTGGATAAACCCTTTGATTGAATCAACAATCTTCCCGTACCGGTTTGAACCCACCTGTTTCATGCGGACGGACGTCCTTGCGCTTGTATAGTCATTCGCATAGAGTGTGCCTACGTATTTATCCCCGTAGATAGACGCCAGTTTCAAGTAATCAGCAGCCTCCTTTTCCGTTCCCGGCAGGGTATAATACTGCGGCTTATCGCCGTTGACAAATTGATTTGTCCGTCGTATATAATTCGTAATGGCACAGGCGCTTGTCACCTCCGGCATCGTGTGGAGATATTGTTGGAGGGTAATAAGGTTTTTTAAGACATTCGGTTGCAATATGCTTGCCCCATTCGCCGTATCGGCCACTATTTCCACGGGAAGCAAGCCCATGAGATGTTTTTCAATAAAGGCATTGTCCCGCATAATTTGACTATTTCCGGGAAAGGAAGCCATGATATCGGATTCGACCTGAATCCTTAAGGTAAAGAAAAAAAATACTGCTCCGCCCAAAAGCGTGGACAACAAAATACCATTTCGATGCCTTGTAATAAAATACCACAATCTGTCCAACAAGGCGCTGATACGCCGTTCTTCATCCACCATTACCGTTACTGTGTTTTTACGTTCGCCCCCACCGCTTGATAATACGCCGTCCGCTAACCGTGGTGTCCGGGACAAACAAAACCTGTTACGGATTTTCATCCAAATCTTATCGCAATGCGGAACGAAGGAAAGCAATATAGGTATCATTGTCATACTAACCATAAAGGTAAGCACGGCACAACCGCTCATAAACAGACCGGTAACGCGAACCGGCGGGACATTGCTGGTTGTTAATGAGATAAATCCTATGGCCGTTGTAATGGTGGTCATCAGGATAGGAACCCCGACGTGTTGCAGCGTACGGGAAATTGCAGATATATTACGAGACTCGCTTCCGGTGGACGCACACGTGTCTTCATGCCAGCCCTGAGTGTCAAATGTGTCATGACAACCGTGATCTGTTGCCAGTTCGTGGTAGTAATGGCTAATAAGGTGGATCGAGGTTGCAAGCGAAACAATAAAGGTCAGGGGGAGCAACATGTTTGAAATCATATTCATCGTCTGTCCGAAGAGTACAAAACAGCCCGTTACCCAGACAAAGCATATCCCAACCGTAATCACCGGAATTAATACGCCGGACAGCCTCCTGAACAAACACCCTAAAACGATAACGGACAACCCAAACATAAGCGGCGTGAAGCGCGCCATGTCTTGCTTTGACATGCGGTCCAGTTCCGCGTTCACCACAGAAGGTCCCGCAACGTGATAGGTTCGTACCTTGCTGCCCGCAGCTCTTTGCTTTTCGACCACGTCGATAAGAAGTTTTTTTACCTCAGCCACCAGTTGTTTTCTTGATTCGGGCCCGACGCATTTAACAACTGCAACGATGGCGGTAGTCTTGCCGTCTTTTGAGATAAGGGTCTTTTGGTATGCCGGGTCGGTGGTAATTTGCCGCTTAAACAAAGCAAGGAGTGAGCGGTTTTGTCTGTGCAATATTTCCTTAAAATGCGGGGAAGCCACTTTATCCTTAAACACCTCTGCCAGAGAAGCCACACTTCTCACGCCATCCAGTTTCTTCATCTTCTCCGCAATGTCATTAATTTCCCGGATGCAATTTTTGGAGAACATATCGACGGCGCTAAATGCAACGACCAAAAACTCCTCGTCCCCAAATTTATCCAGAAACGATCGGTAATACGCCAGGTCTTTATCGTCGTCCGACAGCCAGATTTCTATAGAGTTATCCGTCCTTATCCGGGTGGCGTGGTACCCAAGAAAGGCCGTTGCGACAACGATACAACTCAGGAGCGCAATCTTATAATGGAGAATAATATGGATATATTTTTTCAAGAACATGCCCCTAACGGCAAAATTGAGCATTACATGAAGCTAACCAGTACATTCATTTTTAACGCGATAAACATATCTCCCTCGATATCCACCTTTCTCTGAAAAAAGGCATGTTGTGGCGTTATTTTCCGTTTAATGATATCCAAAAAAATGGCGCTGGATAATCTGAGTGTGCTTGTGGGCGTTTCCTTTGAGTTTCTGACAACGTCTTTTACCAGCCCTTTCTCCACGATAACGTCCCATGTCCCGCCGTCCCCGTCCGTCATCTCAAATCTAATGACTGCGGTAAGGCTGGATATTTTGGGTTCGTCAGCGAGGTTGACCCTATCCTTTAACAGATGGGTAAAATATTCTGTAGGCGTTATATTTTCAGGAATTCTTGGTCTCGTATTCATGGATACCTCATTGCAGGTTCAAATTAGGTCGGTGGCAGCCTTTAACGGCGTAGTGGCAATTCGTGAATTTCCACCGAATGTCGAATATTGAACAAGGAATTTCGAATTATGAGGTTTTCTTATCCACTTCAACATTCGATATTACTTGTTCGATATTTGACATTAATTCTCTCTATAAAAAGCCTAATTTCTCCTTTCGCACAGGGTCAGCGGCTTATTTGGGTCATTCTTTCCCCAATCCACCTCAATGGCATATTGTATACACCTATTGATAAAATCGCCGGTAATCATTGAGCACTCGATTCCCGTCCCGCGCAGCAAATCCCTCGTGTTTGACGCATCAAAACGGGGTTCACCAAGCAGATACGGCAGAAATGCATCTATCCGCTGCAAAAACATCTTCTCCCGGAGGGTTTGCTTGCAAGACTGAAACTTGTATATCGGCTCTATTTTGATGCCATAAAAACCCGTGGCAGCCATCATCCATACCGCAAGCTCTCCCAACGTTGGCGGAGAGGGGTTCACAATGTGAAAGGTTTTGTTGATGCTTTCCCTGCGCATAGAAATTGCGACGATAGCGCCTGCAACATAATCTACAGGTACCAGGTTGATTGTGCTGTATTTGTCTCCGGGGATTTCCAGGCATGCGGTGTGTGTTCTGGAAATTGTACCGGCGTCTTTTTCCTGAAAATTTCGCGTTGCATGCTCCTTAAGACGACATAAGCCCTTCCCAAACACATAAACATTATCAAAGTTTTTTGTAAACCCTGTGAGTGTATCTCCAACGATAATACCGGGACGGTACACGGTGCAAGGCAATTGATATTGCTTATACATTGCAAAAAGACCCCTTTCTGCCTCAAATTTAGATCTTTCATAATTATTGTTAAATTCCTGGTTTTGCTCTAATTCAGACTCAAAGACCGTTCCACGCCTTTTCCCGGCAACATAAGCAGTGCTGATATAATGGAGTCGCTTGATTTTCCTTGTCAAACAGAACCGGGCGACGTGTTGCGTGCCAATCACGTTTGTCCGGGTAAGCATATCCCAGGAATCGTTGTCAAATTTAATAACGGCCGCGCAGTGAAATACCTCATCGACCGTTTCCGTCAGCCGTAAGTAATCCCATGAATTAAGACCAAAATATCTCTGCGACACGTCTCCTTCAACAATTTCAATACTATCCTGCAACATACCGGAATCATATCCGGACATGCCGAATTGTGAAAAGATCTCTAAAGACCTCTCCATTGCGCCGATATTGTTTTTTCCCCTAATAAGGAGTATTAATTGATAACCCTCCTCAAAAAGAATCCTGGTAATATAACTCCCCAGAAATCCCGCTGCCCCGGTTACAAGAATTGTTTTTCGTTTCATAATCGTGTCTTATCAATAATATTTTAGAAGAATTACATCGTAAGATATATACCACTTCTCCCGAAACTAATGACCTGCTAACGGGTCTATACTACAGATATGAAGTAAACGAGCGCAAGGAGAGTGCCAAATATTTATCAAAGCGGAGGTGTGTGGCTATAACTCTTCATGTGAAGGATGGTTAAAACAGATTTAATTTATTTTTGCAGGCCATAAATATCTTTATATCCTCAGCATTATTGTAAATCTTACCTTGAGTAATTGTAATATTTACAAAAAAAACCAAACCTTCCCGTAGCAGTTCACGTGGCAGACAATAACGGTGCATGGCAACCCTCAAGACACTTTCTAAGCCGGCTTAAACGGCTTAAACTAAGCAGTTTAAACTGTTACCACGTGAACTATTACACCTTCCCGTAAGGAGGATGCCTCACCAGGCTTATCTGTATGGCTACCATGTCAAAGGGTTTGTATCTGTTCAAGCGTTAATGGCTCTGTTTGAAGGGTGTGGTGTTTTGTTCGAGAAATGCCAGATAGGCAAAGGCTTCGTCGGAGGTTTGTCCGCACATTTCTTCCAATGGGCGTAGATTCGCACAAACGAGGGGTCTTTCCGGTTTGTCATAAATTAGGCAGTTGTTATCGGCGTCGAGTTGAATACATCGAACGTCGGTGGGCTTGCCTTCAGGCATTCCTGGAATGGGTGATGAAATAGAGAGCGCAATACAACATGCCCCGCAACCTACCCTGCAATCCAATGTAAGCCCTCGATACCGTCGTTTGTTTAAGCCGTATTATTCTGTAAACATTTTACCCCTCATGGGGCTTAAAAAATACCGGTTTGACTTGATACAAATGCCGAACCCAAACGAACTATGCCTTCGGGAAGTATTCAAGCAGTTTGTCTATTGCCGTAATTTCCAGGCGTTCTTGCAGGTGAGGGATGATTGAAGGACGGTTTAACTCCAGCACTTCTTTTCGCACCGCCGTAATAAACGTGTACACGATGTCCGTATCGAATTGCGTATTACAATATTTCTTTAGCTCGGCTATGGCCTCTACAAAAGAACGCCGTGAACGATAAGGCCTGTTTGTCGTCATTGCGTCAAAGGCATCTACCAACGCCATAATCCTTGCGCCGATGGGTATCTCGGATTTTTTTAATTTATCGGGATACCCATTACCGTCCACCTTCTCATGGTGGTTGCGGGTCATCAGGGGGATGCTTTTCCAGGGAAATTTTATTTTTAGCAATATTTCATAACCGATAACCGGATGGGAATACAACTCACCCCATTCGAAATTGGTAAGTGAACTGGATTTGTTGATGATCGTTTTATCAATGGCGAGCTTGCCGATGTCGTGCAGCAGTCCGGCGACACGTATGCCTTCAATATCATCGTCCGACCATCCCATCTCACGTGACAACGCCGAACTATATGCTGAAACCCTATGAGAATGGCCTTGAGTATAAGAGTCTTTTGCATCGATGGCGGTGGCAAACGAACGGATGGTATTGTAGTAAGCCTGCTTTAAATTTTCATACAGCTCTTTGTTTTCGTTATACTTGTGCATGAGCTTTATCAAGAGGGAGTGGTTATGGAGACTGAACGACAGGTGTTGTGACATGACGGAGAAGAGCTGGAAATCGTAGTCCGTATACCCTTCTCCGGAAAATTTATCATTTATGGACAGGGCACCGATAAGTTCGTTGCCGACGATAAGGAAGACCATTATCCTGGCGCCGAATTTTGCAAGCTCCGTTCGGGCCGGCGCAAGATACGACAACATCGGGCTGCTACCCTTAATGTCCAACGGCTTATTATGCCGCACCAATGCCATAATCGCCTCGTCGGTAAGCCGCAGGGTGATCTCATCCACGTTGTCTATCCCCTTTGAGACAACCGGAAAGAATATCTTTTGCACGGGGTCATATTTAAATATTACGCCTTTTGACGCAAAGAAAGAACCCATTACCATGTACAGCGCCGATTTTATAACCCTGTTGAAATCCTTTGGAGAACATATCTCTTCACCTAGTTCTCCCAGGGTATTCAGGTTAAAAAGGAATCTTTCCACACTAAGGTCTTTGTCCGTCATGAGCCTGCCTCTTTCTTTCTCCGTAAGTGTTTGTGAAGATGCGTCGACAACAAAGGGATTAACAAAACACCCTGCTGGTTCTTCGGAAAGCACTCAAGCAGTTTGTTTAGTGCCGCATTATGCTTTTTCTTAAAAAATATTGATCTATGATATAAGCATTGAGCGGGGAATGCGGGAAATAATTGTCTATTAATGCCCGGATTTTCTTGGGGGTCCCGTGAGGGGTAAAGAGTTGTGAGTATCCCACAAGGCCTGGTCTTACCAGAAACCGTTTGTCATATCCCTGGATGTCTTTACAGTATTTCTCGTAAATTGCCTGACGTTCAGGGCGTGGCCCCAGAAAATCCATGTTGCCTTTTATAATATTAAACAACTGAAGCAGTTCATCCAAGCGGGTATTCCTCAGAAACTTCCCGGATTTTGTAACCATCCGGTGCTTGTGGGAAAGCAGCTCAGCCCCTATTTCAAGCTCGGCGTCTGGTATTAAGGTTCGAAATTTATACATGGTAAATGGTTTTTTGTTCATTCCCAGCCGTATTCCTGCCATTACCGGCACAATGTGAACCGATTACAAACTCTAAAAGAATCCGTGGGATATAATAATCCAGAATCTGTGTAATCTGTGGTTCCGGTAGTTTTTCTTAAAACTTGATTCTTTATGTAAAGATAAACCGCGGATAAAGTTATTTAATAGGAGTGGTCCGGTTTTCCGTTATTCACTCATTGGCCGCTCTTCATCCGGTTCATGGCTTCTTCTTCCGTCTTTAACAGCGGGATGTGTTTTGACAGGCCTACCATATCGAATATGTCATGATTAATTTTTTTCAGTCCGGAAAACAGTACCAGCCCTTTCTTGTCCTTGATTTTTTCGATAATACCGATCAATATCGATATGCCAATCGAATTGATGATGTCCGTGCCGGAGAAATCTATGACAAACTTATGGGTCCCTTTTGCCAAAAAGGCCTCACAAACCTTCTCCAGATGGTCTCCTTCGACCTTATTGATGTAATTGTCGGCGTGGATCACGACAATATTGTCAATTTCCTTGTAATTTGTGAGTTTGTTGATCATTCCCGTTTTTCCCTTTTTCCCGGAAGATATTTTACCAGGACTATCCTGGTGCCGCAACTGAGTGTTTCGAGCCGGACTTCATCCATAAGGCCCTTCATCAATTCCATGCCCCACCCCCTCTTATGGGGCAGTCCGGACACAGATTCCGGAATAGTCCCCGGCGCGGGTATCCTGTCAAAAAGCGCCCCCTTGTTCTGTACCTGGACAACAAGCCTGTCATTCCCCACAACAAATCTCAGGTATACCTTGCTGCCCTTGATTTTGCAGTGTTCAAAGGCGTTGATGCATGCCTCTACCAGCGCGGTTTTTATCCGGGAAACAGCGTCGTCGTCAAACCCCATCCCGGCGCCGATTTCTTCCGCTGCCCTGGCGGCCACCAGTTCCGCCCGGGGCGACATGGGCAACACCACGTCAAATTC
Source organism: uncultured candidatus Brocadiaceae bacterium (assembly GCA_964372185.1). GTDB lineage: Bacteria > Planctomycetota > Brocadiia > Brocadiales > Brocadiaceae > JACVXV01. Next base: position 8,802 of record CAYJPZ010000040.1, on the reverse strand, counting down.
CTTATTCGGGGCCGCTGCATTAGCGCTCAAATACGGGGCAACCGCATCACGGCATTCGAGGACGTTCTTCAGCGTCTCCAGTTGATCGGTGTCCGTCGTGTATACGCCTTCGCCCGCAAGCCTGTGCAGCGCGTCGTTCGTAAACCCCTCCGTTCCCACAACCCATCTCACCGGGGCGGCGGGTTTGAAATACCGTTGCAGAAGTGCGCTGCGCCGAAAAAAGTTCACGGCCTCGTCCGCATTTACCGGCGACGTTGATTCTTTTACTCCAACCATCCAGACAACCTCATTGGCCGTATCGTACCTGTCGTTTTGGAATCCGTGGGCAATGATAATCGGCATACCCGGTTCATTTTTTTCCCATCGCAGGGCGTCATAGCAGCCAACTACCTGTGGCAATTGGATGGAGGCGTTTTCTTTTGTATCTGATCCCGGTTGGTAACTGTTGTTTTTGGAATGTGTGGCATAGAGGGTGTTATGGAAAAGCGCGGCAGGCGCCTTTTGTCCGCTAAAGGCCGTTACAACGTCAATAATCGCCGCCTTTATTTTCCCTTCAACCTTTTCTCCCTTTACCGAAAAACCCTCCTTGAGTTCCTTGCTAACGATCAGCGTTTTCACCTCTTCAGGGGTCTTTCCGGCGACCCTTGTCCCGTACACGTATCCCACAAAATCCCTTATCACATTGCCGCCGGTCCAGACAACTGATCCGAGACTATTTTCTAACAAACCGAATGAAATCAAGTGGTCAAGTGTCTTTTTTACGGTGTCGGGGTTGCATTTGAGCCTGCCTGAGACCTCTTCAACGGAATTTTCCTTGTCAGCATATGCGTATATGTTCAATACTTTCAGGTCGTGGAGCGTTTCCAGGGAAACGGCAGAATTCAGGGAAAACCCCAGGTTCCCGTCTATCAGGGTATGTGCGTAAACGTCCGCAAAATCCTTCAGGTTTGCGAGGCCTCTTCCCATCTTAAAGGTTGACCAGACGACAGATCTCAGGTACAGGGGATTTCCTTCCAGCTTCCTCGCGGCAATAGCAAGAATCTCCGTATTATACGGGGTATTATTATGGCGGCACAATTCAACCATCAGGGATATCGCCAGTTCCTCTTCAAGACCGGCAAGTTCGATAATCTCAACGGAGCCGTTCAACGCTTCACCGGGGAGAATCCGCCTTGTTGCGCCTGCCATGAGGAAAGAAATGGATTCATGCCGCAGGAAATTGACGCATTCCCCCACCATAGCAGACCATTCCCTGGAAGTCCCTTTTCCTGCAATGCGGTCGGTGTCGTCAAGAATGAGAAATACCGGTATGTTCCACTGGTGTGATAAGACGTAGGGCGCCCTTACGGCATTTTTCAGCGCAACGGCATACTCTCCGTCGCTTTTCGCCTCTTTATATTTTGAAATGAGTTCCGCAACACCGGAGACGTCAACTTCCGTGAGCATCTTTTCGAGTTCATTCAGGGTGGGGTTTGTTTTGACGCACTGTGGGTCTCTTTTTATGAAGGCAAGGTATTGTTTTATGGTTTCGAGGATATAATCATCCGCAAAATATTCCGTAGGGAAACCGCCTTTGAATTGATAGTAGATAGGAACAACTCCGGCTTGGTTCCAGAAAAGCCATTGGTAGACCCTTCTCAGCACCTCAGTCTTTCCAATCCATCTCTTTCCGGCAAGAAACATGCCGGGCAGAAGTTTATATGGCTCCGTTGCCCGGCTGCAAATATAGTCGATTTCTCTTTGCCTGCCAAAGAACTCCCGTTCGGGGCAAAGAGGATGTGTCGCATCGTTTTTCATTGACAGTCTATCATTACAATAGGTTAATGAGTTCTTCCGTCACTACATTTACCGTTAAGAACCTGGTAAGACTAACGCCCTAAGGTCGTGGCGACGCCCATAAATACAAGCCGAGTGTGATATTCGGCTAATATAATAAAATGAGCGGAAAGACGCAAGTGAATTCAGAAATATTGCGGAGAGGCTGCGCCTCGTACCGACTAAAAACATTTGGAACCACAGATTGCGCAGATGGGTGGCACTTATCCCGCTTTTGATACGTAATTTTGCCGGAAAAAATTAAAAAAAGCTTGCAATCTTCTTCGTTTTTGTTTTACTGTTATTACTACCGATATTTTGTCCCTACGGGACATTTAAAAAAAGACACGGAGTCTCTATAAGCCCCGAATTGGCTATAGTTGCGCCCCTTTGGGGCTATCATAGCAAATGCAATCAGGCTGGATTTTTCGCACACACTCTTTGGCAGGTATTCATTTATGAAAAGATATCTAACTTTTATCCGGGTGGTTTTCATTGTTCTCATGATTTTTTGTATTTCTACCCATGCAGATATAATAACATTAAAAAATACCGGTCAGGATGTTGAGCTTAAGGTGCTGGGGGTCTTCGATGAGCATATTTCCGCAGCTATTCCAGGCAAGGTAATAAAGACGTTAGTCAAACAGTTTTCAGACGTAAAAAGTTATCCTGACGTCGTGTTCATGATTTCTCCCGGTGTTACCATCGTATGCAGAGTTAGAGAAGTTACGGAAGATGCCGTACAGATACTTATTCCGACCTCCATGATTTCATCTCTCAAAATGGGCTTTCAGCCGGCTGTTAAACCAGAGACAGATGTCCCCGTCAGTAGGATAAGCGATAAGCCGAAGGATGTGGTTGGTGATGTAAAGATGTCTCCACAGGCAAAGACAGGCGCAGAGAAAAATTCCAGATTGCAGACAAAGCCGTTGAATGCTGAAGATGCGGTTACGAAGGAAAGGTTATCAGCGCTAAATATTGAAGGCGCGAGTGCTGCAGGCGTAAAAAGAGAGGCTCCGTCGGAAGACACAAGCGCCCGGAAACCGGAGGGCAAGGCATTCGGAATCGCACAGAAGTCTGAAAAAGAGGCGTCTGATAAGATGGAAAATGTAGCTTCTCATGAAACTAAAAATATGAGAATGCCGGTAGCTCAGGGTAGTAAGCTTGGAAGCGTTGAAGGAAAGATATTTCAAAATGGCAAACCATTGAAGGGTTGTCAGGTGAAATTGATCGTGATGGAAAAGGTTGGCTTTCTCACGAAAGAATATCACACCGTGGAAGACGCATCTGAAATTGAATCGGTTACGGACGATTACGGCGTCTACCATTTTGCAAACATCCCGCCAGGACAATATAAAATGTATTGGATGCCACCGTCAGAGACCGGATGGGTCCGGCGTTTAAAAATGAATCCCGATGTTGTAGTAGAATCCGGCAAACTGGTAACTCCGAAGGATATTGAAACCACGAAGAGGACTTTAAATTAGGCCTTCGGCGGTTTACACGTGGGGACACGGGCGCCGTGTCCCTACACCAACTCGTTCCCACGCTCTGAGAGCGTGGGAACAAGTCGGAAAGATTGCTTTGAAACATCCAAGACCATCTCAAGTTGCACAATATATTTCATGTTGAAATGTGTTTTTGGTTTTGATGAACTATTTTTATGACACGTTAGTGATGACGAATTCAAGAAAAGAAAATTTCTCTAATTCTTTACAAATATGTTACTAAGGAATAATTTCTCCAACGGTGCTTAAATTGCATTACCTAAGGGTATAAGGTTTGCCATGTAGTTTATGCAGATACTTAAATTTTGTAGGTATCGTGTGTAATTTGCCGAAAGCAGAAGAGAACCAATCATCGTTTGAAGCAACCTACGTGCAAAATGTAGTTATTAAAACGGAGAGGTGGACATGGCATTACAAGCTGGTAATTATATACTGACTGCAAATTCCTCGAAGTTATTTATCTATACGTATAAAGAAGGTTTCCTGAGCGCAGTCGCGCATGACCTTCTGATAGATGTTACTCATTTCACCGTTAATCTCAATATTCCGCCTGCCGGGTCTGATTCTGCCAGTGTACAAGTTGAAATTCAGGCGAATTCACTCAAAGTAATCTGTGCCATGAAGGATGGATTACGCCAGAACGAGGCGTTGAAAGAAAAAGACAAGGCAGACATTGAAGACGCCGCTTCCAAGGACGTGCTCCATCCTGCAAAATATCCCACAATTAGTTTCCATTCTACCGGTATGCAGGGAAATAACGATGTTTATCGCCTGAAGGGGGATTTAACCCTACACGGTGTTACCAGACCCATAGAATTTGATGCAAAAACTACTAACGGAAAAGATTTGAAAGGGAAGGTTACCCTTTCTCAAAAAGATTACGGGATAAAACCGTATAAGGCCTTATTTGGAACGCTAAAGGTTAAAAACGAGGTAGAAATTATTTTTGATTTGTCATTGGGTTGATTCTACGCTGTCCCAGAAGCCGGAACCACAGATTGCACAGAAAATAATTAAAGTCCTTGACAAATGTTTTCTATTTTGTATCATACCCAATATCGAGAATGAGAATCAATCTCAGTTAATATTATAATAGATTTTGTCATAATTAGCGCCCTAAAAAGGCTGGAAAGGAGAAAAGGTTTATGAATCTTTTTTTAAGGCTAGCACTTATGTGCTTTGTGTTGGTGTCCGCTGTTGCCGGACTATTTTACTCAAGGAACGCGGACGCCATACCCGTTTTTGCCAGGAAGTATCAAACTGCCTGCCAAACCTGCCACTGGGCAACATTTCCCGCCCTCAATTCCTTTGGAAAGGCCTTTAAAGACAACGGTTACCGATTTCCGGATGATGATGAGGTATACGTAAAAGAGGCCCCTGTCGAATTCGGTGGGGAGGGATGGAAGAGGATGTTTCCAAAAAGTATATGGCCCTCTACGCTGGCTTCCGTACCGCCTGTATCTTTACAAATTGAATCTAATTTTTTAGTTAACCCAAAGTACGATAAAGGTAAAACCGCTTTTGATGGTATCGGAGCGTTGGAATTATTAATGGGCGGAACGCTGGGAGAGAGTTTTTCATGGTTTGGAGCCGCACCAATATTTGAGAACGAGGGTTCAGCCAGGGGGAGCGAGACACATGTGGAACGTTTATATATTGTCTATAGCCCGACTCTTTTTGAGAAAAAGGGACTAGTTAACGTCGAATTCGGGAGATTTGAACCCCGTGCAACACCCAGGTCTCAACACCTATCCATTATTGGTACAACCCGGTACCTGTTTAGTACGTGGTCTACCCCCCCCGCGTCCAATTTTACCACCTTCTTCCCTTATCAGAATGGGGTGGAGCTCTTTGGTGGTGTGAATGGGCCAAAGGGGAACGGAGGCCTTACGTGGGCGGCTGGCGTTGTAAATGGTGAGCGTTCAGGTGATGCTTTTGATCCGGATGATTTAGGAGACGACATTCCTGAAGGTGAAAGTGCATTTGATATGAATAATAGCAAGGATTATTACGCCCGGGTCTCCTATAAGATAGGTGGGATGGGAGTACTGGGAGGCGGCACGGTAAAGGAGTCCCAAAAGGCCACGGAAAACTGGCAGGAAAAGTCCCTAACCCTTTCTAGTTTTGTTTACCGGGGTAATTCTGGGTACTTCAATGACCCTGACGTTGGTGAGAGAACAAGTTGGCATAGCAGCGGGAATCATTTCTGGCGATATGGTACGGAGGCCGATTTCTACTGGGGAAACTTTAACCTCTTTGGGGCAGCGACCTATTTCAGAGATAATACTGCCAGTGATGTAACCATCGGTGGTGAAAGTGGCCAGGACTTTGATGCTGACCTTTATACTGCCGAACTCAGGTGGGTGGCCTTACCATGGATTATCCCAGCAGTCCGACTTGAGAACATGAACCCTGCTTACGACGTTGGGGACATCGACAGCTTTAACGCCTACAGTGCGGACGTTACTGTCCTCTTCAGGGCGAACGTGAAATTTACTGTTGGTGCCGCCTTTGCAGATGGAAATGCCCCAATGTGGATTGACGACGAAATCTACCAAATGGGTGTGAAAATAGGATTATAAGGAAATTGCAGACTAAGTAATTACCCGTAGCCATAAAATCTTTACATTGCCAAAACGGAGGATTGACTATCCATGCTGAAAATTCGAAAAATCGTTTGTGCCGCTTTCATGACAGTACTGTCCGTATCTCTTACCTTAGCCGTAACAAATGGAGTTAGCCACGCAGGCGGGGGAACGGTTACCGGTACGGTAACGGTACCTCTGCCAAAATTCAAGAAAGATTGTGTGGTGTACATTGAAAACGTGTCTGGAAACTGGCCTCCTACCGCTGGCGCGCAAATAAATCAGAAGGGGCTGGTTTTTATTCCCTACGTATTGCCCATTGTGGTAAATACCGTGGTGGAGTTTCTCAATCACGACAATGTACTCCATAATGTTTTCACCCCGGATAAAATAGCAGAGAAATTTAATCTGGGCACATGGCCTCCCGGGGAGATAAAAACCTATGCTTTTCAACAAATTGGCGCCGCCGTGCTGCTTTGTAATGTGCACGCGGAGATGGAAGGTTATGTGGTGGTACTCCAGAACCCATTCTTTGCTGTAACAGATGAAAATGGGAGCTACTCCATCAAAGACGTCCCTCCCGGGTTATATAACCTGCTGGTATGGAATAAAAAATACAAGGGGAAGCCAAAGCAAATAGTTGTTAATGACGGACAGTCTTTTCAGGCGGATTTTGAATTAAAAAAGTAAATGTGAATCCTGAAACTTCAACCAAAGAGGTTCTTTCAAAGTGATATGCTATGGAATCTACCGATAAAAAGGTAACAACGGATGTTGTTGACAAGCCTCCAAGACGCGGCTTCCTGCTCGTTGTAGGATGGGCAGGTTTTCTGTTTTTTTGCCTGGTGGCCGGGCTGCTTACCATGGTGGACTTCTTTAAACCCAAGGTACTCTTTGGCCCCTCCAGCAGGTTTAAGGCAGGTTTTCCCGATGAGTATCCCATTGGCAAGGTCAGCACCAGATGGATGAAGGACAAAGGGGTCTGGATAGTAAGGACAGAGCGGGGTATATACGCCTTCCTGGCCATTTGCAGGCATCTGGGCTGTATTCCTGATTGGGTAGAGGAAGAACACCTTTTTAAGTGTCCGTGTCACGGGAGTAATTACAATCTGGATGGAGACGTGGTGGGAGGGCCTGCCCCCAGCCCGCTTTTTAGGGTGTCCATTAATTATGCGCCGGACGGACAGCTTGTAATCGACAAATCGCTAAAAGAAGATAGGGTTGGAGTGAGAGAGAAGGGACAATTTTTGTTACCGGTATAAAGTAGGCACAAAGGCGCCGGGACACAAAGAAAAACAGAGGAGAAACGTATGATAAAAAGTAAGGTATGGATTTATTTTGTAGCCATTTTACTCCTCACCGGCCTGGCACATGCCGATGTTTGGAAACAAATTCAGCCAGGCGGAACAATACCGAGCGCTCGTTCAGGGCATACATTGGTGGAAATTAATAAGAAAATCTACCTGTATGGCGGTGAATCTGCAGACACATCAACACTCGTAACGGGCAACTCAATGCTCTTAAACGATATGTCTATTTATGATCCAAACATGATAATTTGGACACCAGAAGAGCCAGCCAACAATCCCCCACCTGCCCGGAAAAATCATAGCGCTGTTGCCCTGGGTGAAAAAATGTATATCTTATTTGGCGAAGGCGCCCAGGGAGGCCTTTTACAAGATATCTGGGTCTATGATCCTTTGAGCAAAGAGTGGCAAGAGCAGGCCGTCAGCTCTGTTTCAAAGCCAGACGCCAGAACAGGCCATTCCACCGTAGTTATGTATGGCCAGATATTTATTTACGGCGGCAAAACTACAACAGGCGTAGTCGATGACCTATGGAGTTTTGACTCAAGAAGTACAACATGGGTAAAAAGAGAAAGCGGCGGAACCCCCGTGTATGGCCACAAAGCTATTGCGGATACTGGCACAAAGATGTATGTGCATGGCGGAACTAGCGCGGACCAGACGATGTTTCCTGATTTGCTTTCTTATGATCTCAACACCCAAACATGGGAAAATATTTCAGGACAGGGTGATGTCCCTTCGGCTCGCGCATTTCATGTAGCGACCTTTGAAACTAATAAAATCAAAATCAGCGGTGGAAGCGGATATGATTCTACCGGAGCGCTTACCGACCTGGGCGATACCTGGGAATTCGATACGGTTGCAGTAACATGGACACCAAAGGCCAAAGTATCTCCCCATTCTTTCTCTTCGGCTGTGGTTGTGCCCAAATCATCCGACAGCAACAAAGTAGAGGAAAGCAATGTGTTTATGTTTGTAGGCCAGAGAAATGGTCAGTTTTTGAATGAATCATGGATGTATTACCCCAATGAAAGTCCGTGCGATACGGTCAAGGACCTGGCTGTATCACCAAATACACTGAAACTTAAAAAGAAAGAAAGTGAAACGGTAACGGTAACTGCAACCGGTAAAAATAATTGCCCGGTTGAGGGTGTAACTGTTACTGCAACCGTTAACAAATCAGGTAGTAAACGCATATCCGTTTCTCCATCAAGCTCGGTAACGGATGAAAACGGCGAGACCACCTTCACCATCACCGCTAAAGATATGACCGGGAGGGCAGTGGTAAAATTCAAGACGGGAGATATTAAGGTAAAAGGAAAGGTAACGGTAAAATGATAGGAAATTGCTTTTCCCCATGGGGTTTCCAATACGGCAAACAACGAAGAAGATTGTAAGTTTTTTGGGCAAAATCAAAAACCAAAGCAAGGGAATCAGGTTGCGTTGATTCCTAAAATAACTGCGCCGCCTAACACCCGCTTGCGCCTGACTCGCTTCGCTATGCAAGCAGGCGCCGTAGGCAACTTAATTTAAATGTATAGGAATTTCAATCTTTTTAAAAAGGCCGCCCGTAAATGCGTTCCATGA
>CAYJPZ010000039.1:0-24412 GCA_964372185.1 uncultured candidatus Brocadiaceae bacterium | reverse complement strand
GGATAGGCGCAAAGGTTGGGTTTTCGCCTTGTTCGACCCGACTCCCAAGAGAAAGTGGTTGACACACTTCTACCCCTCTGATATATTTGGAATCTTCGTTCGTAGTATATTGCTAACAAATGAGTCAGGTTCTTCCTGGCTTTGACACTGAATAAAGGGTTTGTTCAGCTATTCAAGACATTTATACCGCAACAGTTTGAACTGCTGCAAAGTAATAACAAACGCTTATCATAAACCTTTACACTTGAAAAAGGAACCCCCTCTATGGATAAGATACGGCAGGATTTTACCGTAAAAGAGGTTATTGAAAAATTTCCCGTAACGCGCCGTATTTTTGAAACCTATGGTATTATGTGCGGTGGCAACATACTGCCGGAAAAACCCCTTTCGTTTTTCGCAAAGATGCATAATATCGATCCTGTCAGGCTGATAAGCGACCTGCAAGCCCTTGTCGATCAAAAAGAACCGTCAGACGACGTCGATATTATCACAAAACCACAAACGGAACACGTTTATGAAATCTTCGTGAGGACGGCCATCATCATCGTGCTTTCCACGGGATGCCTCTACGGCGCGACGTTGCTGGCATTTATGGCATTTCACCGTTCTATGGCCTCTGTTACCTGGATACTCAGCGAGACGCATGGAGATACCCAGGTATACGGATGGGTCGGCCTCTTTATTATGGGCATTTCGTTCTTCGCCTTGCCCAAATTTTGGAATTCCATTATCTACAGCACCTCCCTGGCCTACAAATCGTTTTTTTTGATGGTCATCGGGATGCTTCTCTCCTTCGTCTTCAAGACGGCCTCTTATTACTCAAGCTTTTTTTTCCTCAGAATCCCGGCGCTGATCGGATGCGCGCTCGTCGTTGCTTCAATAGCCGTCTTTATTTACGTTATCTGCCGGACCTATTTTGACTCTAAAAAAGAGAAATTTGAGATATATGAAGGATTTCTTATTACCAGCTATCTTTGGTTCCTCCTTCAGGCCGCTGCATTTGTCGCCGTATATTTCCATTTCGTAGTAGTTCAAGGCACGGATATACCAAACGCGTTCAGAAATCCCTTGCGGCACATTCAGATCATGGGGTTTTCCTGCCTGGTCATTATCGGCATATTTACCAAGACGCTGCCCATCTTTTTAGGCATCCAGGAACCGGACAAAAAAATCAACGTATACGTATTGTGGTTTTTAAATATCTCGATAACGCTACGGGTCATATCCGGATTTTATCGCGATTACACCCCCCACCTTCACGGATTCTTTACGGTTATCTTCTGTTTAGCCGGCATACTGGAGACCATCGGTGTCTTCCTGTTTATTTACAATTTAAACTTGTTCGACAGAAGAAAAACCGTTAAAAACCCAACTGTTATGCCCACCGGTTTCAGGAAATACATCTGGGCTGCAATCTTTTGGCTGCTTGTTTCAGAAACCGCCTTGCTGACCTTCACCATCTATGAAGCCCTGTCAGGCTCACAGGTTTCGCACGCCCTTTTCGGCGCGTACCGGCACGCCATATTCATCGGGTTCATCAGCATGATGATCCTCGGCTGTGCCTCTAAGATGATTCCGCTGAGCAAAGGGGTAAAACTGTGCAGCCCGAAATTACTTAACGCCACTTTCTTACTGGTAAACGTCGGGTGTACGTTGCGTGTCGTGTCGCAACCGTTGGCAGAACATCTTTATCCTCAACTCTATGCCACGCTGGGAATCAGCGGTTTTATTGAGTATGCGGCTATGTTTTGCTTCGGCATTAACGTATGGAAGACGTTGAAACCGGAAGCAGGAGGAGAGGAAGTTTCCGAGCAAATCAAAATCGCAACGGCAAACACCAACGTCTACCAGCTCATCAAACAACATCCACAATCGCTGGAAATTCTGATTAATTTCGGATTCAAGCAATTAAAAAACCCCGTCCTTAGAAATACCCTGGCAAGGACTATCAGCCTAGGACAGGCAGTGCAGATCAATCCCATTAACCTGGATGATTTATTAAAAGACTTAAATGCTGCAATAGAGGCGCGCACTGAAGTGAAGACGGCTTAATCTGCCGTTCAGTGTCTTTTATCGTTCATGAAAAGGCTAGGTGTTACCACTGCCTTCAGGGGAACGGATTGGTATTGGTCACTTACGGTCAACCCAACCACCTGTGTTTGACCTGGCAGCCCTGAACAAGTGACTAAGCCTGAATGAATTATCGCAACAGTACTCGCTATATCAAAGGTATGTTGGGCGGACGTAAAGGAAGGAGGGCACCATGCCTGCACACCGCGAAGATGCCGCGAAGGACGCACCAGTCGGGGGATGCACGCAGACTCCGAGTACCAGCGACCATTGGAATCAACTTGGCAATGCCGTGACACTTGTCGCGAAGCAGGATCAAATTGTCTGGGCTGCCTTTGGTGTGTTCTGGGCCGCTAACGCAGTCCTGCTGGTCGCTCTCTTTACGAGCGGTGACCTTCCGAAGCAGACAGTTGGGCTAATCGTGTCAGTCGTCGGCATCGCGCTGTCCCTAGTATGGCTGGCGATTGAACACCAAGCGGTGGCTTGGCTCAAGTTTTACGGGACGATCGTGTGGGAACTCGAGCAGCAGGACCTTCACGTCCCGTCTCCTGTTGCGTTCACGGGGCACCCAGAGAGGGTGAAGGGAATGAGAGTGCGACCACTCATGCTGGCCTGCCCCATTGTATCTGCTGTGCTTTGGGCAGGGGCCGTGTGGTGGTTCCTGACCTGCCCATGAGGCGTGCCGCCCAACAACGGCAAGCAACGGACGGCGCGCCGCGCCGCCGCTGATGCCGGGCGTTAGGCATCCAATTCATTACGGAAGGAATCTGTGAGACCCACAGTTTATATCGAAACATCCATTATTAGCTATTTAACTGCGCGCCAAAGCCTGGATATTCGTGTGGCCGCCAACCAAAATACAACTCAAGAGTGGCGGAAAACTCGTCACACTCAATTTGATTTATTTATCTCTGAGTTTGTTGCTGCGGAGGTAAGCATCGGTAATCCTGATGCAGCACAGAAACGACTGGCAGTAATAGCTGAACTTCAAGAGCTTTCTGTCACCGAAGATGTAAGGATTCTTGCACGATTACTTATCTCAAAAGTGCCGCTTCCGCCCAAAGCTGTTGTCGATGCTTATCACATCGCCGTGGCAACTGTTAATGGTATTGAGTATTTACTTACGTGGAACTGCACTCATATCGCAAATGCAATGCTACGGCCAAAAATTGAAGCGATTTGTCGCACCCAGGCTTTCAAACCACCTATAATTTGTACACCACAGGAATTGATGGAGGGTTAGTACATGTGGAAAGATCCTATTGTAGAAGAAACACGGGAACTTCGTGATGAGTACGCACGTCAACTCAATTATGATGTTAATGCCATATTCGAAGACATCATACGGAGTCAAAGAGAAAGCGGTAAGAAGTTCGTCTCATTTCCACCTCGTAAACCACCGAAAATTCAAGCGCCGTCTAACAAGGCGCTCCAGCCGACCAGCTAACGCCGGCGGCTGAGCTTGGCTGTTAGCCCAAAGAGAAAAGAGCAAGTGAAGCCGAGTGTTTTGCTTCCAGAGTGTATGCTGTAATGTTTGACAAATTAAAGAAAACCTGATAATAACTTTACTCACGGCAGAAAAATGAGAGGATAAAATTATGAAAGTAAATTTAACTGCTGTATTTCAAAAATCTCCTTACGGCTACATTGGCTACGTGGAAGAACTTCCCGGTGCTAACACACAAGGAACAACGTTAGGAGAAACAAAAGCAAATCTTGTAGAGGCAGTCCAACTAGTGCTTGAGTCAAACAGGCAGATTTCTGAGGAAGAAATTTCAGAAAAGGACATTATCAAAGAGCCATTTGGTATAGTTTCAACATGAAACGCAGGGACTTAATCAGATATTTGGAAAAGAATGAATGTGCGTTCTTACGAGAAGGTGGTAATCATACTGTGTATGTGAACAGGAAAGAAAGGAAAATTTCGACCATTCCACGTCATCGTGAGATTGACGAGTTTCTAACAAAGAAGATATGTAAGGACTTAGGAATACCGAAGCCGTATACATAAAATGAAAATCCCAATACAATCAAGTTCCGCCACGTGGAACCCGGTCTTCAGGATTATTTTCAGCAGACGCATGCTGATCACCTTTTTTTTGGGCGTTAGTTCCGGTATCCCGCTCCTCGTCACCGGCTCCACCCTTCAGGCATGGATGACAGATGAAAACATCGACCTTGCCGTCATCGGTATGTTTTCACTCGTCGGGCTTCCCTACACCATCAAATTCCTCTGGGCGCCATTCATAGACCGGTATGCCCCCCCTTTTCTCGGAAGACGGCGCGGCTGGATATTAATATCCCAATGTCTCCTTATGCTGACTATCGGATGTTTCTATTTTCGAAGTCCCGCCGGTTCTGTGTGGGCAATCGCCTCCCTGGCTGTTTTTGTGTCTTTTTTAAGCGCAAGCCAGGATATCGTCGTTGACGCCTACCGCAGAGAACTCCTCAAGGACGAAGAACTCGGCCTCGGCTCTTCGCTTGCAGTAAATGGCTACCGTATAGGTATGCTCATCTCCGGGGCGTTTGCACTCTTTCTGGCCGACCGCATTCCCTGGAACTGCGTGTATTTGCTGCTTGCCGTGTCACTTCTCATAGGCATCATCACAACCTGCTTTGCCCCACAACCGGAAGGCCATGCCAGCCAACCGGAAACCATTCGGGAAGCGGTCGTTGGCCCATTCGTCGATTACTTTAAACGGCGCGGGGCATTTGAAATCCTGCTCTTCATACTCCTGTATAAGATTGGCGACGTCATGGCCGGCAGCATGACAACCCCCTTTATCTTAAAGATGGGATTTACCAAGACACAATTGGCCGTCATAGCCAAGACTTTTGGCATAGTTGCCACCGTTGCAGGTGGTCTTGCCGGCGGTATCATTTTAATAAAGGTGGGGATTTATCGGGGGCTATGGATATTTGGTGTCCTTCAGGCCGTTTCAACACTGGCCTTTTCCACCCTTGCCTCCGCAGGCGCTTATTACCCGCTGTTAGTAGCTACGGTTACCTTTGAAAATGTAACCGGCGGGATGGGAACCGCTGCCTTTACCGCTTTTATGGCGATACTCTGCAATAAAAAATTTACCGCAACTCAATACGCGCTATTAAGCAGTCTTATGGGTATTCCGAGGGTGATTGTTTCCGCACCCACTGGTCTTTTGGCGGTGCATATCGGGTGGGCTTATTTTTTTATATTCTGCGCCCTGTCAGCAATTCCAGGGCTTGCCTTCCTCTTTCGCTTTAAGACGTGGCAGGAGGAATTGCATCCTCCCGGAAAGACGAACGTTTCGTATGGAGACAAGGAACTCGCACCAAAATCAGCAACGTCAATTACTACGTAAAACCCGGTAAAATCTGTGTAATCTGTAAAATCTGTGGTTTCGCTTCTTTTTTTTAACCCAAGACACGCCCTCACCGGTATTTAATCTGGAGATCATTATGATAAAAAAAATCATTTACAGCGCTGGAATTATCTGTTTTGCATCACTCTCGTTCGTTATTTCAAACACTATTGCACAAGAAAAACAGGTCGCCGTCACCATCTATCAGAACAACCTCGGTCTGGTACATGACGTGCGCAAAATGGAGTTGTCCAAAGGGAACCAGGAAATCCGTTTTACCGACGTTGCGTCATTCATTGACCCGACCTCCGTACATTTTAAATCGCTTACCGCACCGGACGCGGTTACCCTGCTTGAGCAAAATTACGAATACGACCTGGTAAGCAGCGAGAAGATATTGAAGAAGCACATAGACCAGATCGTTCAAATATTTACGAAACAAGGCAAGATATTTGAGGGGAAATTGCTCAGCGTGGGCGGAAACGTCGTCCTGGAAACGAAAGACGGCGGCATACAATCCATCTCAATGGCCAACGCGCAGAACATCGATTTTCCCAAACTTCCCGCCGGGTTGATAACCAGACCAACCCTCGTCTGGCTTCTTTCCAGCACAAAGGCAGGCAAACATCTTATGGAAACAAGCTATTTGACGGAGGGTATCGATTGGCACGCGGAGTACGTTGCAGCCGTAAACGAAGAGGAGACAAAAACAGATTTGTCCGCCTGGGTTTCCATCAACAATCAGTCAGGAACCGACTATGAAAATGCAAAGCTAAAATTAGTGGCCGGCGACGTGCACCGGGCGGTTTCCCCCCAGCCCAAACGGCGTGATCATGAGGAAATGAGGGCAATGCAAGCCGCTGCCCCTCAGTTTGAAGAAAAACCATTTTTCGAGTATCACTTATATACCCTGCAACGCGCGGCTACCGTTCGAAACAATCAGATCAAACAACTGTCACTCTTCCCAACGGCAACAACGCCGATCAAGAAAAAGTATGAATACGACGGGTCAAAAAACGAAAAGAAGGTCAACGTAATATTGGAATTGCTAAATTCAGAAAAAAACGGGCTGGGACTGCCTTTGCCCGCAGGGAAGGTGCGCGTTTACAAGGCAGACGGTGACCAATCACAGATATTTCTTGGCGAAGACAAGATTGACCATACCCCAAAAGACGAAAAAATACCCCTCCATGTAGGAGACGCATTTGACGTGGTAGGCGAGCGAAAGCAGGCCAATTACAAGCAACTGAGCAAACAGTCACGGGAAGAGACCTGGCAAATCACCCTGCGCAATCACAAAAAAGAGGAAATTGAGGTCATTGTAAGAGAACACCTGTGGGGAGACTGGGAGATCAGGGAATCTTCACATACCTACAACAAAAAAGACGCGAACACCGTTGAATTCCTCGTACCCATAAAAAAAGACGGTGAGGAAACGGTAAAATACACGGTATGGTACCGTTGGCAATAATAAGCGTGATAACAGGTAACTATTTTTTACGTGGTCTCGTATTCCGCTTTATATGAGGCTTTGTGACCTTTGTTGCTCTGTGTGGCTCTGTGTGAGGAAACAAAAAGGCACCTTGATTCACACAAAGATACCAAGAGAAACCTTTAAATCACGGGAAAAGATAAGAGGCTTAGGAAATCCGGGAATTTATTATTGAATGTAACAAAAACATGTAGTAAAATTCGACTATTCAACATTTTAAGAAAGCAATACTACTATGCTTGACAACATCCTTATTTTTGATACAACACTGCGTGACGGCGAGCAATCCCCCGGCGCCAGCCTGGATATTCACGAGAAGGTGCAGATTGCCAGGCAACTGATGCTGCTGAATGTGGACATTATCGAGGCGGGGTTTCCGGTAACGTCACCCGGTGACTTCGAGTCGGTCAGCCGGATTGCAAAGGAAATACGGGGGGTGTCCATTGCGGCGCTTGCGCGTGCCGTTGAAAAGGATATCGAGAGCGCCGCCCGGGCGTTGGAAAAGGCTGAAAAGCCGCGTATACACGTCTTTTTGGCCACGTCTGAAATCCACAGAAAATTCAAGTTACTTAAGGCCAAGGAGGAAATCCTTGCACTCGCCTACAAAGGTGTAAAAACCGCCTTGAAGTACGTGGATGACGTGGAGTTCTCACCGGAAGACGCATCCCGGACGGAACTGGATTTCCTCTGCCAGGTGGTGGAGACCGTTATCGGCGCCGGTGTAAAGACCGTCAACATCCCCGATACGGTGGGTTATTCTGTACCCGACCATTACGCTTCTATTATTCGCGAGCTAAAGACAAACGTTAAAAATATTAATAAGGCGGTGATCAGCGTCCATTGCCATAATGACCTCGGACTAGCCGTTGCCAATTCGCTGGCGGCCGTAAAGGCAGGCGCGCAGCAGGTGGAGTGTACCGTAAACGGGATAGGCGAGCGCGCGGGAAACGCAGCGCTGGAAGAAATCGTTATGGCGCTCAGGACGCGTCATGACTTTTACCAGTGTTCCACACGCATTGTTACCAACGAGATTATCGCCACCAGTAGGTTAGTAAGCACACTGACCGGGTTGCGTGTGCAGAGAAACAAGGCCATTGTCGGTGAAAACGCCTTTGCGCATCAGTCAGGGGTGCATCAGGATGGAATGATTAAAGAGCGTTCGACTTATGAAATTATGAAACCGGCGGATATCGGCCTGCTAAAAAACAAACTGGTACTCGGAAAGTTGTCGGGTCGGCACGCCTTCAAAGAGCGCATAAAGGAGTTGGGATACGACCTGTCAGAAACCGAATTTGAACGGGCTTTTGCAGAATTCAAAAACATTGCCGATAAGAAGAAAGAGATTTTTGATGAGGATATTGAAGCCATTATCGGCATAGAAAAAATGGACGTTCCTTCCATATTCCAACTGGAAAGCCTCAGCATCAGTTGCGGTCCCCATACGGTGCCTACGGCGGGGGTGCGGCTCAAGTTGCAGGATGGCAGGCTGGTAGATAATGCCACCGTTGGCGACGGGCCTATCGACGCCCTTTTTAAGGCCATTGACCTGTCAACCGGCATACCCGGCAAACTGCAGGATTATAATATCCGCGCCGTCACGAGCGGTAAAGACGCTATGGGTGAAGTGCAGGTAAGCGTTGATGTAAACGGCAAAATTTTTGGCGGACGCGCAGTGAGCACCGATATTATAGAGGCCAGCGTAAAGGCCTATTTAAGCGCCATTAACAAGGTGGCCGCAATTGACCGGAAGCAGACGCCGCCTCAATAAGAATGTTCACCGCAGAGGGCGCGGAGAACGCTGAGAAACAAAGTCTGTGAAATCTGTGGTTTCAATGCTTTTTTTCGGTAATTTATAAAATCTCTCAAAAAAACAACATGATTTGTATACCCGTCATTGCAAACAACCTTGATGACGCCGTTAAAGACATGGCGGAGGCATCCCGCTTTGCAGACATCATAGAACTGCGCATCGACTACATGAATCGTCCTGACCTGAAAAGCCTGCTGGAAAAGCGCACGAAACCGGTGATCATCACCAATAGGCCAGTCAGAGAAGGGGGAAAATTTGAGGGAAGTGAAGATGACCGGTTATCCCTTCTTAAACTCGCCATCCGATTACAAGCCGATTATGTGGATGTTGAGCATGATAGTATCCAAAGGCTGAGAGACGATGACGCGCTCAGCGCATCGACCGGTAAAACCAGGCTTATTGTGTCGTATCACAACTTCCAGGAAACACCGGTCAACCTATCGGAAACATATCAAAGACTAAGCAAAAGCGGCGCGGACATCATAAAAATTGTCACCTTTGCAAACACTATTATCGACAACATAACGATCTACAGGCTTCTTCAACAGGCCAAGACTCCGCTCATCTCGTTCTGCATGGGAGAATATGGCGCCATCAGCCGCATCTTATACAAAAAATTCGGCAGTTATTTAACC
Source organism: uncultured candidatus Brocadiaceae bacterium (assembly GCA_964372185.1). Lineage (GTDB taxonomy): Bacteria > Planctomycetota > Brocadiia > Brocadiales > Brocadiaceae > JACVXV01. The sequence goes on along the minus strand of CAYJPZ010000039.1, from coordinate 15,064 downwards.
TTTGCCTCACTTCAAAAGGGAAAGGAGTCGGCCCCCGGCCAAGTCAACATCCATGAGCTTTTGAACGTCTATCGGATCAAAAGCCAGGACAAGCAGACGGCTGTTTACGGCTTGATTGGAAATCCCGTATCGCACAGCATCGGACCCTACATCCACAACGCGCTTTTCAAGGAGCTTGGCCTTAATGCCGTTTATGTCCCCTTCAAGGTGGACAAAATTGAACCATTTATAAAGGAATTTAAAGCCCTGGATACCAGGGGATATAGCGTGACCATCCCTCATAAAGAATCCGTGATCGGATGCCTGGATGAGGCAGACCCCATGGTAAAGAGGATTGGGGCTGCAAACACCGTTGTAAACAAGGATGGAAGGCTGATGGGCTATAATACCGATTGTGAGGCGGCAATGAAGACGTTGGAATGCGCCATTGATGGGGCATCTCGCGGCTCACCTCAATCAAAACCGGCGACAACAAACAGATCCCTTCTCAAAGGAAAAACGGCAGCCATTCTTGGCGCTGGCGGGGCCGCGCGTGCCATCGCCTTTGAACTAAAACACCGCGGGGCAATAGTAACCATTTTAAACAGGAACTACGAACGGGCACGGTTGCTTGCGGACGACGTCGGGTGCCTCTCCGGAAGGCCGGAAGACTTCCAGCCGGACCAGACGGATATCATCATCAACGCCACCCCCGTCGGCATGTTCCCGGCAGTCGATGACACACCGATAGACAGGAATAAGTTAATGCCGGGCATGGTCGTCTTTGACACCATCTACAATCCCCTGGAAACACGGCTCCTGAGAGAGGCGCGGGAGCAAGGATGCACGGTGGTTGGCGGCCTGCCGATGTTTGCACGCCAGGCGGCGGAGCAATTTCAGTTGTGGACCGGTCGGACGCCATCCCTCGAATCAATTGAAAAAATTGCTTGCGAAAGATTGGCGAATATCGTAACGGTTCAGTTCCCTCCTATTTTGAACCCAGCAGAGAAACCCACCCCTAACCCCTCCCAGGAGGGGAATACCGTGATTCCCCTCCCGGGAGGGGTTAGGGGTGGGTGAACTGTTACCAAACATCCAAATTCAAAAACAACAAACACCCCCTCACCAAACAATCATGAATATTATTTTAATCGGATTTCGCGGCACCGGCAAAACGACCATAGGCAAATTACTCGCCAAACAACTTGGCAAGGAATTCATCGATGCAGATGTATATTTAGAAAAAAAGGAAGGCATGTCCATCAAAGACGTCTTTAAAAAAGGCGGAGAAACCCTGTTTCGCGATATAGAGTCAAAGGTCATCACAGAGTTGTCTCTTCTCGACAACAAGGTAATTGCTACAGGCGGAGGGGCGGTACTCAGGGAGGAAAACGTTAAAAACCTGAAAAGACATGGAATTATTATCCTCCTCGATGCGGACGCCAACACCTTGCATAAACGTATCCAGAGGGACTCCCACTCACAGCAAAGAAGACCAAATCTGACGGCGCAAGGCGGATTTGAGGAGGTTCAGTTTCTTTTAGAACAGAGAAGGCCCACCTACGATAAAATAGCCGATTTCGTCATAAACACGGCACACGTCTCAGTAGCTAGCACTGCACAAAAAATACAGACCTTGATTCATCATTACGTGAGGGGTTAGGTAGATTGTAGGGTGGGCATTACCCACCAAACAACGGTGGTTGCAGACATACGTATATATAATTATGCCGGCCGGAAATGTGGGCGAGGCCCACCCTACATGGCTGTTATTTCGTACTGATTACAATCATCGTTATTACGGGTATTACCATAGCGTTGCCATTCCTGCCGTTTAGTTCTATTTTTGGATTTGTTGCCCTGCCATTAAAGGTGATGGCGGCCCTTATCGGCATCTCGGCGCTCTACGTAATCGTATCGGAACTCATGAAACACTTGTTTTTTCGTCGCTATGGCTGGAAATGAGGGTCTTTGTGGCAGACAATGCTGGAAATGTGTTGAAAAACGCTTACAACAACATAGATTGTAGGGTGGGCATTGCCCACCCTACAACTATAGGTCAAGAGTTTTTATCGGGTGACATTTATGAAAACTGCACCGGGAACTTTTTGGAAATTGCGTAAACTGCGCACATGGTTTCTTGGCTTGGTATTTCTCGCCGGGCTGGTTTATTTTGTGATGCACTTTAGAGAGCTTGAACACTTCGTTCGTCTTTTACATCAGGCAAAGCCACTATGGTTACTTGCCGGTTTGTTTGTTCAATCGTTGACCTATTTTAGCGCCGCCGCCGTTTGGCAACAGACGTTTCTCCAGGCCGGCGTACGTTACTCGCTGTTATCGCTTGTGCCTTTGGGAATAGCGAAGCTTTTTTCAGACCAGGCCTTGCCCAGCGGCGGGATGAGCGGGAGCGCCTTCCTTGTTGCCTCGTTGAATCGTCGTGGAATACCACCGCCGCTGTGTATGGCAATGCTTTTAACCAGTATGGTGGCATATTATACGGCATACCTTATTGCAACGCTTTCAAGCATGGCGTTATTGTGGTTTTATCACGCCATACAGGTATGGATTGTTACCGTTACCGGCGCGTTTTGTGTGATTGCGGTAATAATCACCGTCGGGTCTTTGTGGCTAAAACGCCTGGGCAAACAACAATCACTAGCCCGGTACCTCTTGGGTTAGGTTCTTTTGAGGTTACATGTGTCGCCCTGTTAAGTATGCTTGGCGTCACGCTGGAAGCGGCATTCACCGCAACGTTGCTGCTGAGAGGCTTTACCCTCTGGCTGCCAATGATCCCGGGTTTATGGCTGACAAAGTCGGAAATGCGTTAAATATTCCTTGACTTTGGCTGTTCAAATACATATCATACATCTGCTTACGCCTTAGTCTGCAAACATTGTTTAATCGAAGGTTCATCATGTATTCGCAGAATTTACTCACAAAAGATGCGCCGGTAATCCTCATCGTAGATGACCTTGAAGCCCACCTGGAACTTATGGAGGCCATCTTAACAAGAGAAGGTTATGAGGTTCGGGCTACACTGCATCCGGAAGAGGCATTACGGATTATCCGGGAAGTTTCTCTTGATTTAGCCATCCTTGACGTGATGATGCCGGGCATGAGTGGGTATGAGCTTTGTAAAAGGCTAAAGACATTATCTAAAGAGAATTATTTTCCTGTTATTCTGGTAACCAGCCTGAATCAGTTATCCGACAAAATAAACGGTATCGAGTCTGGGGCGGACGACTTTTTCAGTAAACCCTTCAACAACGTTGAGCTCACAACAAAAATCCGTTCACTCATTAAACTGAAAAGGCTGCAAGACGAACTTGAGAGTTCTGAGAATGTTATTTTTACCCTGGCCATTGCCATTGAGGCCAAAGATCCCTATACGAAAGGGCATTCGGAGAGGGTAGGTAACCTTTCATCTGAGTTTGCATCTTTTATCGGGCTTTCGGAAGCCGAAGTTAGCACGATAAAAAAAGGCGGGATATTACACGATATCGGCAAAATCGGTTTGAGCGAAAATATTCTTCATAGAGGCCATCCACTCTCTCCCGAGGATTGGGAACTGGTAAAAAAACATCCATCGGTAGGCATGGAAATATGCAAACCGTTATATTCACTGCGGCAACTTATACCTATTATTACGCATCATCACGAAAGGTGGGATGGTAAAGGATATCCACGGGGACTAAAAGGAGAAGAAATTCCTCTTTCCGCCAGGATTGTAAATATTATAGATACCTTTGACGCAATGGTATCGATACGGCCTTATAGAACGGGTTGCTTAACGAAAGAACATGTTACAAAGATTATGCACAACGAAAGGCTGTTAGGGCAATGGGACCCTTTTCTGGTAAAAAAATTCCTCGAAATGATTAGCTGAATGAAATTCATTGAAAAACTTCCCATCACCACAAAACTGCTGATCATCCTTCTGCTCGTTTCTATTGCCCCGCTTTACCTTTCAACATACGGGTTTTACCGATTAAGCAGAAATAAGTTAACAGAACAAACAATCCATGCCCTTGATATCCAGGCCAAAAACACCTTGTCCCAAAGTGAACATTACATAAATTCAAAATTTACCTTTATCCATAAGATTGTTAATACGCAACAGCTAAAACGCATCCTAACTGCCACAAAAAGCGTCAAACAAAACACGGCTTCCACGATCATTCCCGCGCTAAAAGCGAAGTTACGCGCCAATCCTGCAAACCTTTCCCTCTTCATTTTGGATGCCACAGGGACGGTTATAGTAAGCACCTCGGATGGTATTCAGGGAAACTATGCTGCAAGGCCGTTTTTTTCTGAGGCTATGAAGGGGAAGGACTATGTATCAGCTCCATGTGTTGATTATGATCAACCATGTATCTATTTTAGCATTCCGCTTATGGAGAACGACAAGATTGAGGGTGTTATAACGTTGCAATGCAAGGCCGATGAATTATGGGAAATCATTGAATGCGAGCAGGATCGGGTAGGCGCCGGAAACGCGGTAATAGTATCAAACTTTGACGGTGTTCGGATTGCGCACTCTAACAGGAGAGACCTCATTTTTAAGTCCTGGAGACCATTGCAACAAGCAACTCACGAGCAGATTTTAACGGAAATTCGATATGGGTCAGGAGTCAAAGAGATAGATTCTACTGAAATACCGGAGGTGATGGAGGCAGTAACGTCCGTTTCTCCACCATCATATTTCACACATGACTTGGTGATCGGCACAGAAACCTATCACTCCGTGTTAAAAGTTATGGATAATGGGTGGCGGATTATCAGCACCGTGCCGGAATCAACCTTCCTTGAACCGGTGCATTCATTTACCCCATACATATTCGTTATATCGGGCATTGTAACCTGCTTAATTGTGGGAATATCATTCGCCGTGGGAAGGCTGGCAACAAGGCGTATCAAATTTCTCGCCGTTGTATCGGAAGACATTATCGGGGGAAATTTCAGCAGGGTCGTTCCTTTCGCTAACGGCGATGAGATAGGACAGTTGGGAAAGGCCTTTAACGCCATGACAGCCTCAATCAGGGATAGAATTGAGCAGTTGAAGACACTCTATCAAAAAGGGCTTATGGTAACGAGGGCGAAAAATCTGAAAGACGTCCTGGATGAAGTGCTTTTTTCCGCCATGGAACTTGTTGAAACGCCTGCCGGATGTATTATCCTGACAAAAAATACATCCGTCGCCTTTGCATCAGAAAAAGGCCTACGCAATGATATCTCTAAGGAGTTTCATGAAATAGAGGTTCCTCGTTTTTTATTAAATCAAGGGGAACTTATTGAATTTCAAGACGTTGAAGCCGTTCCAATCTTCAAAAATACCTCTCTACGGGAAGAAGGTATCAAGTCGCTGCTTATTCTGCCGATTCCTATTAATGCGGATACCTCCGTAGTTGTCTATTTAGGAGACTTCAAAAAAAGAGGGATTACCGAAAGACACAAATATCTGACAAAGAACTTTTGCACCTTAGCAGCCCAGGCGATAGAAAAACAGATGATCCTTCATGATCTTGAAGAATCCCTCGCTTATCTGCAATGCACCCTGAATGATTCACAGGACATGATTATTACTACCGATCGCGAAGGGCGGGCAGTAAAGTGTTCCACCGGGATAGAAAGGATACTGGAATACACCGCCGATGATATTATTGGTAAAAACGTCGGTAACCTCTATGTAAACCCGAACGAAAGGATAAGGCTCGTTGAAACCCTTTTGAAGGAAAATGCGCTGTGCAACTACGAAACTACCTTGCGTAAGAAAAACGGTAACCCTGTAGACGTTAGCATAACCATATCCCTGTTAAAGGATAAGGCCGGCAATATTTTGGGAACTGTCGGCATAAGTAAGGATATTACCATAGAAAAACGCATGAGAGAAGAGCTTAAGAGAAAGAACAAAGAGCTTGAAGAATTTATGGAAAGGCTTGAAGAAAAGGTATTTGAAAGGACAAAGGAACTTGAGAGAACGAATAAGGAACTTGCCAATGCGAATGAGTTAAAAGGCCGTTTTATTGCAAACGTCAGCCATGAACTCAAAACGCCGTTGCATTCCATCATAGGCTTTGCAGAGATACTCCTCCAAAAGACCTTCGGTGATTTGACCGATAAACAACAAAAATACCTGACTACCATATTCACCTCCGGCAAACACCTCTTCCATCTCGTAAACAACATCCTGGACCTGGCCAAAATAGAGGCAGGCAAGGCAGAACTTTCCTGTCAAACGTTTGTTGTTGAGGATGTTGTTGAAGAAGTAATGACTGTAATACGGCCGCTGAGTGACAAGAAGAGAATCGAGCAAAAAGTCACTATACACGGTAAAATCGGTACGTTCACCGCGGACAGGCTAAAAGTCAAACAGATACTTTATAATCTCCTGAGCAATGCGATTAAATTCACCCCGGAATGCGGAAAGATAGGCATAGATATAGAGAAGACACTAACCAACAAGAAGGAGTTTGCCTGGGCAATGGAAAATCAAAAGTTTCTCAAGATTTCCGTGTGGGATAACGGGCCGGGCATTAAACGAGAAGATAGGGAGCGCATTTTTGAGGAGTTCGAGCAGCTTGATCCCTCGAAATCAACGGAAGGCACCGGTCTGGGGCTTTCATTAACGAAAAAACTGGTGGAAATTCACGGGGGTCAGATAGAAGTGAAGGGTGAATATAAACAGGGCGCCATTTTTAATGTATACCTGCCCTACATTCATCACGAACATGGTGTGACAAAACCTGAGCATCTTTTTACGCCGGATATTCCATTGACTGATGGGAAAGAGGGTGGATTAATCCTTGTCGTTGAGGACGACATACCCACCGTGGAAATACTCACCATCCATCTTACTCAGGGGGGATACAAGGTTGCTCACGCCTACGATGGCGAAGAGGCCATCATAAAGGCAAAAGAACTTAAGCCCTTTCTTATTACGCTGGATATTATGCTGCCAAAGAAGGACGGGTGGGAGGTGCTTCAATCCCTTAAAAACGACCCGGAAACGAGAGAGATACCGGTAATCATTCACTCAATCATAGAAAACAAGGAACTAGCCTTTGCCCTTGGGGCAACAGACTATATGGTAAAACCCTTAGATAAGAGTATCCTGCTGGGAAAACTTATGGAACTCTCCCTGGCCACGAAAAAGACCCGCTATCCGGTTAACATCCTCGTTGTAACCGCCGAAAACACGATAAAAGAGAGTCTTTGCACTATGCTTGGAAACGAGGGGTTTCTCGTACAACATGCCTCCGCTATTGAAGGCGGTCTTAATCTTGCCCTGATGACAAAACCGGGCGCAATAATCATTGACCTGGATATCCCGGAAGGTGGGTTTGAAGCAACCAGAAAATTCAGGGAAAACATAAACCTGAAAGACGTGCCAATCTTCGCCATTACCTCAGGCATCCTTTCAATTGACGAAAGGCTTAAAATGATAAGCCAGGTGGAAAGGGTACTGTGCAAGGATTCCATTGGCTCCAAGGAACTTATCGGACATTTAAGGAGCATTGAGTTATTACATCCAAGGAGGGCAGGCCTTATCGATGAACTAACCGGGATTTTTAATTACCGGTATTTCCAGATAAGACTTGCCCAGGAAACGATAAGAGCCACTAGATACAAGCTGCCGTTATCCCTTATTATTCTGGATATTGACCAATTTAATCATTATGTGGGCATTAAAGGGGAATACTATGGAAATCTTGTTCTTAAAAAGGTGGCTGATATCCTTAGAAAACACCTAAGAGGGTCCGACGCCCTTGTGCGATACAGCAGGGATTCCTTCGCCATAATATTAACGAACACCCTTCTTTCACCGAGTGTACTATTGGCCAAAAGGTTTATCACCATGGTTTCCGATTACCCCTTTTTCCACGAGGAAGTTCAGCCCAATGGCAAGATTACTGCCAGTATAGGACTTTCAGCGTTTAAAGAACAAACGCCTGAAGACTTCATACACACGGCGGAACTTGCCCTTTCAACCGCCATTCAAAGGGGAAGAAACAGGGTGGAGGTTTATGAAAAGACTGAATAGTCTCTGCACGTAATCCGTCAATGTACAGGAATTTCAAACGCATAGTTGTAGAGCGAAGAGGCTCTTCGCTCTACATGAAAAGTTGCCGAATGCCTCATTTAACGGCAGGAAAATCGACGAATATCACTTGACAGAAGGTATAAACACCTTAGTATTACAAAACTTGCGCGTCAAAATTGACACATCAGGGAGAAAAACATGAGACAAGTGGTTTTATTCCTTGGCGAAGATGGTTATTGGGTGGTTGAATGTCCAAGCCTGCCCGGTTGTATCAGCCAGGGGAAGACAAAAGAAGAGGCAATCAGCAATATAAAAGAGGCAATTTGTGGTTATATTGCATCGTTAGAAGAAGACGGTCTGCCGGTACCGGAAGAACGGTTTGAAACACACGTGGTGGCGGTTTGAGCAAGTTACCTGGGATTTCAGGTCGTGAGTGTGTTAAAGCGTTAGGAAAAGCCGCCTTCTATTTTAAACGCCAGGAAGGAAGCCATATCATTTTGCGCAGGGATAATCCATTTGCACAAGTTGTAGTCCAAGACCATAAAGAACTTGACAGAGGCACGTTGAGGGCTATTATAAGGCAATCGGGATTAAGTGTGGACGAGTTTACAAAATCGCTGTAATCAAGTCAAAACAATATCCTTACGTCACCAGTCCGTTTGGTAAAGTGGATTGCATCGAAATATTCCAGGAGCGGTATGGCAAATTTCCGGGAGGTTTTTGTTAGGTCCCGGAACTGTGCCGCCGTAATGGGGCCAAGCTTCTTGATGTGTTCACGGATAATCTCCTTTACCTTATCAAGCGTCTGGGTATGATAATAAAGTTCCTTATCTACCGCAATGAGCCTCTTTTGCTCAACGAGCACGGCAAAGGCACTCTTGCCGGAAGCGCCAAATTTAGTAAATCCCTCTTCCTTCGAAGGGGGTGTAACGCCCCCTAGTAGAAAGAATTCTTCCATCTTTTCTAAAACGCCTTTTTCCTGTTTCGTCACCTCAATATAAAACCCTGCCAACGACCATTTGTTATCGACAGATATGACGGTCTTTTCAAGCTTTAATTGGGAAAGTGCCGCAGTGATTATGGAAGAATGAATATTGTTACCTAAAAGGCTCTTGAATTGTCCGTCCTCAACCCCTGTCTTTAACGGATGCTCTTTATGAAACGCCTTGAGTGTCTTTACAATGATATCCTTTAGGGCAGCAATAACGTCACGATGGATAATAACCTCTTTACTGTCGATATCAAATTTTAACAATACCCCTCTTTTCAACAATCCCGCCACAATGTCTTTTAGGAGAAGAGGGTGTATATTGACCCGTCTGGAAATTTCTTCCAGCGTAAACACGAGCGAAAACCTGTCCTTGCCGGCATTGCCGTCATTCAAATAAACCTTTTCTACGATGTCGGGAAGGTTTCCATCGGCCAGAATTCTAAGGGTTTTTAGAGCGTCCTCGTTGAATCGTTTCAACCGGATGGTATTATGCTGCAAGACCTTCCCGCCGCCAATGGTATACGGCGGTGAATAGGAACGGATGATGAGCCGGTCATCCCGTTCCGTTACAATCGGGCTTTCAAGAAGTATCTGAACCAAAGACTCTTCGCCGGGTTTCAACAATTCTCTATCCAACAAAACAACACGTCCCATCACCTCGGAGGTATTAATGTGGAATCGTATCCTCGTCCTGTTTTTCAAGGGATTTTTCACGCTTTTTATGAGGCGCAGCGCGGCGTCAACAACGTTCACGGTGTGCAAGTATCCAGGTAGGGAGAGTTCGTATCCCCGCTTTATTTCTCCGGATTTAATACCCGTAAGATTAACCGCGGCGCGCTGCCCTGCAAAGGCAGCGTTTACCCGCTCTCCGGTCACCTCAATCCCTCTCACACGCACGATTTTCTTCAGGGATACAATTTCAACCTCATCTTCTACCGAGACTTGGCCGCCCAGAACAGGGCCTGTCACCACACAGCCATAACCAGGGATGGTAAACGACCTGTCAATAGCCATGCGAAACACGCGGAGGACGTCACTGGTTTTAACCTGCGCAATCAAGTCCTTTATTATCGCCTTACAACCTTCAATTCCTTCGCCCGTAACGGTAGATACAGAAACTATCGGCGCATGTTCCAGGGTTGTTCCCCTGAAAACGTCTTTAACGTCGTCCCGAACCGTTGCAAACCATTCGTCGGTAACAAGGTCCCTTTTCGTCAAAACAACAATTCCCTGTTTTATTCCCAGGAGATTGATAATCTCAAGATGCTCTATGGTTTGCGGCATGACGCCATCATCGGCCGCAATAACGAACAGCACCAGACTAATACTGGTAGCGCCGGCCAGCATGTTTTTCACAAAACGTTCATGCCCCGGCATGTCAACGATACTGATCCGCCTGCCGGCGTCAAGATCCAGGTATGCGTAACCCAGGTCTATCGTCATACCGCGCTGTTTTTCTTCAGGAAGCCGGTCCGCGTCAATGCCCGTCAAAGCCTTTACCAGGGATGTCTTCCCGTGATCGATATGTCCAGCCGTGCCAATAATTATATGCTCGATCTGATGGGTGCTGGGCGGTGGTTGAGTAGTTGTTGTTTTCATAACTTTAATTCCACGTAACAGTTCACCCTCCTCTTGCCTGTTAATGGATGGAAATCGGCATATTGCCGGGACAACCCTGTCAGGGTTTTAGCAATTTGGCGGGTGAGTGAACTGTTGCCATTCGATGTGAGCACTAAAAAACCGAGAAAAAGGTTTCCGGCGGACATCGAGGTGTTTTCCGGAAATACAAAAGATAACACAATAGGGAAGGAGTTTTAAAATCGGATTGAAAAACAGGCTAACACCTTTGTTCACTCAGTCAATATACCCACATGTCTTAACGCTTCCCTTACATTACTATCCTTCAGGGCAATCTCCTTAAGTGCCTTTTCTATCTTTTCTTCCCTTTCTTCAAGCTCACAGCTTTTTCTGATGGCAGGCGATAGCGCAGTTCTCCTGTCCCACAACACAAATCCTATCAGCACAAAAATACCGGTAAAGGTAACCCCAAAGCCCCATAACATAAACTCCTTTATTTCACCACGGACATCTTTTATCTCACCCCGCACATCTTTTATCTCATCCCGTACATCTATTATCTCAGCCCTTAACTCGTTTCTTACTGCCGCTATTTCTGTCTTCAGTTCATCCTTGGTAACCATTCTTTCTTCTATCCTAATCAAGCTTTCTCTCATCTCCCGAATATCCTTCGTATCATCAGCAAAAACGCATACAGGCATTATCAACAAGAAGATTGGAAATACTAATGTCGCAATCAATCGATTTATTTCCATGTTGCATCTCCTTTAGAAAAAATTTGGAGTGTGAGGAAAGAGAATATTTACTCTGGTCGATAACCTTAGACAGAAAATCGCCAAACGATTAAACTGGTGTTTATTATACCCGTATTCATACTTTAATCAAGAATTTAGAAAAATCATTTACCCCTTTTGCCATAACAAAATTCCTTGTTCCGGCCAACAAAAAAGGCACGGTAAAAACCGTGCCTTTAGAAAAACATAATAGTGACAAGCGGGGACGATTGTCATACCTTCTGCTTTAAATCAGAAAACAGACCCTTCCGAATTTCGAAAAAAAACAACGCGCAAACTACTTACGGCAAGCCGTGAGATAGGAGTCGCTGTAAACATGCTGGTTCATGATGATCTCGGCGGATAATGCTGCGTCCATCAAGTCCTTATCAAGCACGTCCATAACGGCGGCATCCAGCCCGTAGGAAATTCCCATCGTCAGGAACGTCCTGGCCAGGAGCTTTTTCTCTTTTGTTCCCTGAGAAAAGTTGCTTAGTCCGACGTTTCTATGTGGCGCGGGGTCAGAAATCATTTTGATTTGGTTGAAGATGTCAAACATCAATGCGGGCTGCTTCTGATCCACGTTTATGGGGAAAAGCACGGGATCAATGTATATCTTGTCCAATGCAAAGTCGTGTTCTACCGCTTTTTCTACGATCCTCATGGCAAATTCCATACGCCGCTCTACGTCCTGCGGGATGCCACACTTATCCATAGTAAGGCATATTAACGACGCGTTGTATTCTTTTGCAATCGTCATGTACCGGTCCAGTTCTTCGGGATCGCCTTTGGATGAATTGATAAGCACTTCGTTTTTGATTACCGATAAACCCGCTTTGACCACGTCAAATTTCTGGCTATCAATGGCAATCGGCGTCTTTACGGTATCCTGAATGACCTCGATCAGCCATTTCATTGCCGCTGCGGGGTCAACTGCGGCGGTGCCGACGTTTACGTCAAGAAAACTGGCCCCGGCCTCCGTCTGCTTGACTGCAAGTTCTCTTATTGCTTTTGGGTCTTTGTTCTTTATTGCTTCTCTTACGTCTTTAAACATCCCGTTGATACGTTCTGCTATGGAAAACATCGTGTCTTATCCTTTCTTTAAATGATAGAGTTAAAACCACAAAGACACAAGGCACACAAAGAACATTCTCAGCTTGCAACTTCAAGCCCTCATCACTCAGGTTGCATTGCGGTCTTTGTAACTTTGTGGTTATGTAAAAAAGGTAACAGTTCACCCACCCCTAGCCCCTCCCAGGAGGGGAATCACTATATTCCCCTCCCGGGAGGGGTCAGGGGTGGGTTCCTCTACCGGGTTCAAAGTAAGGGGGGGGACTGAACCGCTACTAAAAAAGTTATTTATTAGTATAAACGATCTATACACTTTTTAACCGTTGCAACAGCTCGGGGGTGCTGCATACGAATAATGTCAACGCCCGACTGCAAGAGGCTGACCGCCGTGATCGCCTCCCAGAGAGGCCCTCGCTCTTCCCTCGGTCCCCATTGAGGCACTTCGCTGTCTCCTGATTTCGCCTCTTTTGCCCGCCACGCCTCGCGTCCAACGTCACAAATTACCGGCATGGACATCATCTTGTCACCCGTCAGGGCGGCCAGCCGTTCACGCTCCTGGATCGAATACGTGTATTCCAAACCATACCCGAGGGCACCAGTCGACTGAAACATCACAATTCTATTCAGCGGAAAATCCATTTCCGACACAAGGATGTTGACCTGTTTTCCGATGTTGATATCCACCGGGGCCATGGTAATAATGCTATGCCCGTTTGCCAGGCAGGTTGCGGTAAGCCGCTTATAGTTGTCCTGTGACACGATCCCCAACAAACACGCTTCCCCCCTGGCGGCGTCGCTCACCTTGGGCATAACCTCGTTGTCCTTCTCATCATGCTCACATCCCCAAATAATTAAAGGGACGCCCACAGCCGCTAGCACGGATTTCACCACCTTTACCGCATCGTCTGCGCTCTTGTTGCCCCTGTCAGGATGAATACCATCCAGCTTGAGGCATATCAAATCTGCCCCATACTGTTCAACACATTTCTTTGCCCACAGGGCCGGGTCGTTAAGGACGTCGGCAAAAGGTTTTGTCAAGGCCTCAGTCCAATCATCAGGCGGTGTGTCATAGACGTCCATTGCTATTAATGGTCTATGGCCTGGATTGCCGTCAAAGTCCATGAATGGAATACTTCTAGCGCCACCGATGGAAACGGTCTTTTGACGGCTACCGCCCTTGTCTTTTGTTGCGCCCAAAGTAACTTCATTGACGCCGCTTGTCCACTTGTCAGCCAAATTTGGTATATCCATGCTAACTTATTCTCCAAAACATTGATTACATTGAAACTTAATCACAATAAACCATTTCTACCCACCATAACCGCACATGCCAACCCGTGGCGAATTGACCACCGGCAAACACATTTCCTCGCCATACTCGTGCTTCGAAGCACACGCATCACACAACCATCCTTCTCCATCATAAACGCATTCTGTACATATTTGCACGGCAACTTTACCGCACAAATCACACATTATTGCGGGGGGATCGTTCCTCGCTAAAAGCTGTATCTCTTTCCCCTTCACAGTTCCTTCATATAAGGAAACGACTTTCAGCGTCAGCTCCGTTGTCGTCCCGAAATCATATTCATAAGTAAATGTTGTTTGAGGGAAAAGAACCTTTTCCAGGGTGACGTCCATACTTTCATCCCCTTCATCTCCAAAATCCAGCCCAAAAGGATCAGCATCTGATGCGTCGGAAGAATATGAAACGTCACCAATATTAAATGCGCTCAAGTGTCCGCAACACTCTAACCAAATATTTCTCAGGAAGCCGTCAAGATGCGTTAGTTTTGCCTGGGCAGGGGCTGCTATGTGTATCCAGTATTCAGGCTGCCCACGCCCTTCAACCACCAAGTGAAAAATCTTTCCTTTTTTAAGTTTTTTCTTCGCAGACGAATCTTCGTCGCCTGGTTTTCCTTTGATACAGGAAGCCAGATGTTTAATCATCTTTTTTTTGTCAAACGTTTCACCACACAAGCTGCATTTACCGGTTGATTCTAACTTCTTCTTCTCTTGTTCACCCGTATACCACCTCTTCTTTTATGTTTTCGATTGACACTGTGGCAATTCTATCATCCGCTCTATACCCTTGGTGGCACAGGCATCTTGCCTGTGCTTTTATAGTCTTCTACCAATATTTCGTTCCTAACGGAACTATGTAGCACATTAATTATGCAAAAGATGGGTCAGCCGCCATCAACTGACATTTTGGTTGCGGCTATGCCGCGCCTGGTATTTTATAGATACCCCACTCTCCCCCATCAACAATCACCCACAGTCTTTTCGAACATACTTGAAGGCAGATGCTTTTGCAGAAAATCCCTCAACTTCGTATACAATTCGTTTTCACGGGACACCTCAAATACAGACTCACCAGACGCCGCGGTATCGTACACCTCCTCATCAAAAGGCAAGATTGCGGCTATTTCGATGCCCAGACTATCCAGCTTTTGCTGAACGTTTTCGTGGATACCGCTCCTGGGGACACGATTCATCACGCAAATCTTCTTCCGAAGGGTAATCGGAAGCGAATCGGCCAATTGAATAATCCTCTGCATAGTAAGCGCGCCGACAATCGTTGGCTCGCTGACGATCATCAGCAGGTCTATGTTATTGGTCGTTCTTCGG
>CAYJPZ010000038.1:9103-24714 GCA_964372185.1 uncultured candidatus Brocadiaceae bacterium | reverse complement strand
GATGACGTCGCGGTGGGATTTTCTAACCGACAATCCCTGTATCTGTACCCCGACGTTCCCTTGTTCGTCGAAGAGGTTCACGTCAGCGGTCAGGCTTTGCTGCCCCTCTTTGACGGGATGAATCCTGGTGTGGTTCCACAAATGGAATCCGTCCCCGGATGCGTGATTTTCTTTGAGACGTTTCATTGGGATTGAAGACAGATTTACCCTAATGCGTTCGATGCTTACGGGCAAAAAGGTTTCATCATTATTGGGAAGCGCACAACCGGTACTTTGAAAACAACCGTCCAGAAACACAGGATGCAGCCAATAATCTTTTGACTCTGCCGCCGCGTTTCCGGGAAGGCATATCCGGCTTACAACCTCTTCCGACTGGAGGTTTAAGCCCGAAGACTGTGGTGCTTCGCCATACCACAAGCGTTCAATGGACTGGAATTCCGCCCCTAAATTGATACCGCGCACCTGAAAGCCCTGATAGCAATCCTTCGCCGGTTTCTCCCTGGCGCAGGTAGTTTGCAGCAACGGAAGGTTCTCACGTTCGGGCGCTTGCGCGTTCTCTTCCGCGCGTATCTTTCCCGATATGTGCAACGTCCAGACGGGCGCTTTCTTTTCGGCGTCCAGGCTGAAGAGTTTGAAGGAGGCGGTTTTTTGAACCGGGGGTTTTGTCGCGTTTGAACTCTCCGGCACGAAAACCAATTGCAGGGTTTTTGCTCCGTCCTTCGGTATAATCAGCGCCTGCATGACGGCAATCTCCTCCAGGACAAAGCAGTCCGAGTCGAAGGCGGACGCCCCCGCCGCCAATGCCATCTCCAGGCAGGCAGCCAGCGGGAAGATGATTTTCCCGTAAATGATGTGGTCGCCCAGGAATTTCGGCGAATCGTGGCTCATCCCGACTTCGTAGCGAGTCTCCGCAGAACCGGCCAGCAGGAGTTTCCTGCCCAGGAGTGGATGAATTGAAGGAAACCGGGACGTGTCTCTCTTTGCTAATGGCACGTTATGCGCCGGTATTTCCGGACGCTCAAGCCAGTATGGTTGCCGCTGAAAGGGATAGCAGGGCAAAACGAGTTTTCGGCCTTTATCGTTCCGGTAAAATTCATCCCAGTCGATGAAAACGCCCTGAGCATAGAGTTTTCCTAATTCAGCGAGGGAAGGCCGGTCGTTTTCAAAACCCTTTTTCTCTTCCTGTCCGCTGACTATGGCGGAACGTCCGCTGAACACGTCTTCCGCATTTTGTCCGTTGTAAAAGGCGGTTAGTTTGTTGCGGAGTTCGACGGTGGTTGAGGCGACGACGCCCAGACGGCAGTTGAAATGGGAACGGCACGTGGCCGCCGTAAAACAAAGGTCTTTCAGGGTAATCTCCTGATTAAGCGAGAGATAGTTTTCATACCGCTCCGCCGCGTTTCTGAGGGCTTCTTCCGTTTTTGCAGAAAGCACAAATAAACACGCGCCGCCCTCTGCTTTCGGTATTCGGGCGCCGGTATCCGGATTTTCCACAGACGGCGCTTCCTCCAGCACCAGATGGGCATTCGTGCCGCTGGCGCCAAAGGAACTGATGCCTGCGAACCTTTTCTTCGAGTCCCAGGGTTTCAGCTTTGTAACCACTTCTATGGGGAGTTTATCCCACGGTATCTGCGTATTCGGACTGCGGAAATGGAGGTGGGGAGGGATTTCATGATGCTGAAGGGCCAGCACGGTTTTTATAAAACCAACCACCCCGGCGGCCGCTTCCAGGTGGCCGACGTTGGTTTTTACCGAACCGATCAGTAACGGATTGTTCCGGGGGCGCCCGCCAAACACACCGCCCAGCGCGACGACCTCAATGGGGTCTCCTAATGAGGTGCCGGTGCCGTGCGCCTCTATGTAACCCACCTCGTCGGCTGCAACGCCCGCGTTCAACAGGGACTGCCGTATGACCCGCTCCTGGGCCGTCCCGCTCGGCACGGTAAAGCCGGCTCCTGGGCCGTCCTGGTTGACAGCCGATCCGCGAATCAAGGCGAGAATATTGTCGCCGCCGGCTATGGCGTCCGACAATCGTTTCAGGACAACCACACCGCAACCCTCTCCGCGCACGTATCCGTTTGCCGAGGCATCGAAGGTCTTGCAACGTCCGTCGGGTGACAACATCTTCGCCTTGGAAAAATTGATGTACAGTTCCGGCGCAAGGAGCAATCCCACCCCTCCGGCCAGCGCCAGGCCGCACTCGCGGCTGCGCAGGCTTTGTGACGCAAGGTGTATGGACACAAGCGAAGAGGAACATGCCGTATCCACGGACATGCTCGGCCCCATCAAACCCAAAACGTACGAGAGGCGCCCGGCCGCCATACACAAGGTATTTCCCGTGGCAAAGTAGGCGTTAATGCCTTCAGCGTTCTGCGCGCCAATCTGCATGCCCGCATAATCAAAGGTGCTGATGCCTATGAAGACGCCGGTCTGGCTTCCCGATAGTTGCAGGGGCGGAAGATTGGCGTGTTCCAGGGCTTCCCAGGTGACCTCAAGCAGCAGCCGTTGCTGGGGATCAAGGTTTACGGCCTCCCTGGGGGTGATGCCGAAGAACCGGGCGTCAAACGCATCCACGTGGTTTAAAAACGCACCGTGTCTGGCGTAGGTTTTTCCCGGCGCGTTTGGGTCCGGGTCGTAAAAGGCGTCAACGTTCCATCGGTCATGAGGGATTTCCGTTACGGCGTCAACCCCGTCATGGAGCAGTTGCCAGAAGGATTCCGGGTTGTCCGCTCCGCCGGGAAACCGGCAACCCATGCCGATAACGGCAATTGGTTCATACGAAGATTCCCGAACGGCAATTCGCTCTTTAACGTCCGGCACTGCGGCTGCATATTGCATGTCTTCCGGTTTCAATTCCTTTGCCACGTAGTCCGCAATGGCGTCAACCGTGGGATAATCGAAGACCAGCGTTGAGCGGAGCGTCCGGCCGGTTGCCGTCTCCAGGCGGTTCTTTAAATCAACGGCCATCAGGGAATCAATGCCTAAATCAAACAATCCTTTCTTCGGGTCTATTCGTCCGGAACTCCCTGCGCCAATCACCTCTTCAACCAGAGAAAGGACAAACGCCTGTATTTGGGACCGGCGGGCTTCAACGGGCGTTTTCTCCAGTTGTTTTATCAACAGAGGCTTCTTTTCCGTGTCAGACGCTGCAACGTCGGACGTCCGTACAAAGGATTCAAGGAGCGGCGGCGGTGAACCCTGGAAGAGTTCAGGGATAAACTTACGCCAGTTCACGGGGATCGCTCCGGCCTGAACGGCGTCCTGTGCCATAAGTTGCCCCAAAATCTCCAGCCCTCGTTCCGGCGCGATGGTGCCCATTCCTCGTTGAACCCACCGTTCCTGTTCGCGAAGACTCATGCCGGCGGCCATTCCCATGTCAGCCCAGGGACCCCAATTAACGCTTAAACCCGGCAGCCCCAACGCGCGGCGATGGTGGACGAACCCGTCCAGAAAAGCGTTGGCCGCAGCGTAGTTCCCTTGCCCCGGCGAACCCAACAGCGAGGCCACGGAAGAAAAGCAGACAAAGAAATCCAACGGCATATCCTTGGTCAACTGATGCAGGTGCCATGCGCCTTGTACCTTGGGAGACAGGACGTGCTTAAGGCGTTCCCAATCCATCCGGAACAAAAAAGAGTCCGAGACCGTACCTGCCGCGTGGATAATCCCTCCAAGCGGCGGCATGGAAGCCCGAATCGTTTCCAGCAACCGTGCCACGTCCTGTTTGTCTGATACGTCCGCCTTCCCGACCACAATCCGCGCGCCTGCCCGCTCAAGGCCACGGACGGATTCCCTGACTGATTCAGAAATATCACGCCGTCCCACCAACGCCAGATTCGCTGCGCCACGGCTTACCATCCACTTCGCCGCCAGAAGCCCCAATGCGCCAAGGCCACCCGTAATAAGGTAGGTCTTGTCTTTATGGAATTCAACGGGTGACCGGGATCCGGTATTTTTGTAAGGAACCAGCCTGGCTGCATAACGAACCCCGCGCCGCAACGCGACCTGGTCTTCTCTGTCCGGATGCCACAGTTCATTCACCAGGTCAGGCATATCCATTGCGTCACCGGATGGGTCTAAATCCACACACGTGCAGCGCATGTCCTTGTGTTCAAGGGGAATCACACGAGCCAAACCCCACAGCGCCGACTGGTCAGGATTCATCAGCGCCATTTCATGCCCGGCAGGCTGCGCCCCGCGCGTGATCAGCCAAAGACGCGGAAATGCAGGCCAACCGGTTTTTACGATAGCCTGGATCAAAGAGAGCAAACCCGCGCAGCCGCGAAGGCTGTCAATATGCGGCTCCATTCCCCGGAGATAAACGATACCCCGGTAGTGAGGCTGATTATCCGGCGTGGTAAGCATCTGCCGGAAGTTGTCTGGTCCGGAAATGTCGGTTTCGCCGGAAAAGACCAGATTGCAGGTCTCGCCGCGCCCTTGCAGGTGTTTCGACAATTCCTGCCCAATCCCCCCTCTGTCGGCCAAAATAAGCCAATGGCCGGGCTGAGGGTTTTTTGCGCCGGAGGGCGTTTGAAGCTCAACCGGCTGCCATGAAAGCTGGTACAACCCTACCTCACTATCCTTTTGAGTCCCGGAAGCAAGCGTCTTACGGCTGAGGCGTCTGGCCGTGAAACCCTTGATTTCCGCCAGCACCTCGCCGGTATCACTTAATAACTGTATGTCGCCCGTCACGCCATTCTCCGTGCCGTCGCTCTTCTTCATCCGCGTGTGGCACCAGAGTGAAGCGCTATTCCCGATGGGTTTGTAAAACCGGAACTCGTCAATGGCGAAGGGGACAAAGATATGGTCACGTTTCAGATCGCCCGCCTTTTCATCACCAAACACCAACTGTGGCCCATGAATGCAGAAAAATTGGATACACGAATCTATCAACCCTGGATAGAGCTGGTATTCGTTCATCGGCACGGGCGTCTCCGGCCTCTTCAACCGGCAAAATCCTTCATTTCCCTTCCACCAGAGGCGCTCTACCCACTGGAAAGAAGCGCCCACGTGGTGTCCCGACGACATAATTCCGGCGTATAATTCACGGCCATCCCGCGTTTCGTATTGTTTTTGCTGTTCCGCGGTGAGTATTGATGTTTTTCCCAGCGCCTTTTCCGGCGGGGAAATCCGGATATTTCCCTGGACGTGCTGAATCCATCCGGCGTCTTTTTCTGCCCCGTCAGGTTGGGCGCTTACCAACGCGAAGGTGTAGCCCTGTTCACTACCTTTCGCATGTAAAATCATCTGGACGGTTCGCTCACCCTTGTCGGGGATAACCAGCGTCTCCTGGAAATGCACGCCTTCCAAAACACAGCCATCTACCCCAAACGCCTCCTTTACCGCCTGAAGCGTCATGGCAACGTGAGATGCCCCGGCAACAACCAGCGTTCCGAATAACTTGTGGTCTTTTAAATAAGCGGGTGAAGCTCCGCTGAATTGTGAAGCGAAGCGGATTTCTTTTGAGAAGGGCAACTCCAGCCTTTGTCCCGGCAGCGTTCCGGGCAGCCGGTGGCGGTAAACCGGGGTCGTGTCTATCCAGTGCCGTTCCCGCTGAAAGGGATAGGTAGGAAGCGGAATCCTGTGAGGTGCATAATCCCGGTTAAAGCCTGTCCAATCCACCTGCGCGCCATGCACGTAGAGTGCGCCCAGGCTTTTCAGAAGCGTCTCCCAATCGCTCCCCTCCTTCTGCAAGCTTGGTAGCCAGAGGATTTCAGGTTTTTTGAGACACTGTTTTCCCATCCCCGACAACACCGGTTTTGGGCCAATCTCGACAAAGACCCCGTATCCCTTTTCAGAAAGCGCATTCATGCTCGCCGAAAACCTCACCGGCTCGCGCACGTGGCGCACCCAATAGGTAGGGTTTGCGATCTCGTCGGTGACAAAATCCCCCGTAACATTCGAGATGAATCCGACATGGGGAGCGGTGTAGGTGATTTCCGACGCGATTTTTTCAAAATCAGAGAGCATGGGATCCATAAGCGGGGAGTGAAAGGCATGGGATACGTTCAAAGGCTGAATGCCAACCTTTTCTCTCTTGAACTGTTCGCATATTTCCCCTATATCCTTGTGCACGCCCGAAATAACAACGAGTGTTGGGCCATTGACGGCGGCAATGGATACCGTTTTTGCATAGAGAGCAACGGCCTTTTCCACGCGGGCGGCGTCGGCAAAAACGGCCACCATTGAGCCATTCTGCGGCAGCGACTGCATAAGGCGCGCGCGCGCGGCAATAAGCTTCAAGCCCTCTTCAAGGCTGAAAACGCCGGCAACACAGGCGGCCACGTATTCCCCGACACTGTGTCCCATAACAACGGAAGGCGCAATGCCCCAGGATCGCCACAACCCGGCCAGCGCGTATTCCAGGGAAAACAACGCGGGTTGTGTGTAGGCCGTTTCATTCAACAACTGCGCCTGTTGCTCATTCCGGGCGGGGTACAGTATCCCGGTCAGCGGCTTTTCCAGGTGGCCTCTCAGGATTTCATCGCAACGGTCAAGCGCTTTGCGGAACGTCGGCTGGGTATCGTAAAGCAATCGCCCCATCCCCGGATATTGCGACCCCTGACCGGTGAAAAGAAAGGCAATAGGAGGACGTCCGGCTTCCTGTCCCCTGAAAACGCCCGGCTCCACCTTGCCCGCCCTAAAGGCAGATAGTTTTTCGCCCATCTCTTTTGTGGTTCCTGCAACCACTGAAAGGCGATGGGGGAAATGAGAACGGCAGGTATTTGCGGTAAAACAAACATCCCCCGGCGAAAGACCGGCGTGGGCGGCAAGATGCGCCTCGTACCGTTCGGCTAACTGATGGAGCGCGCCTTCCGTCCTGGCGGAAAGGGCGAGTATGTGCAGGGGACGATCGACAACGGATGGTTGATGGTCTTGTTCCGCATTTTCCACGGAAGAGCGAAACTCTTCCAGCACCACGTGGGCGTTTGTCCCGGCAAAGCCAAAGGAGCTCACGCCCGCAATCCTCCGGTTTTCACCGGACGGCCACGGCTTCCGCTGCGTTGGGATTTCAATGGGAAGCTCGTTCCATGCAATGTGAGGGTTGGGGTTTTTAAAATGGAGGTGAGGCGGTATCTCGCCATTTTTCAGAGAAAGGATAACTTTGATAACGCCGGCAACGCCCGCCGCTGCTTCCAAATGTCCCATATTAGTCTTTACCGATCCCACCATAAGGGGATTATTACGGGGGTGATTACGAAACACGTTTCCCAGTGCGCCCATTTCAATGGGGTCGCCCAGTGACGTCCCTGTGCCGTGCGCCTCAATGTAGCTTACCTGCGAGGGAGCTACGCCGCCGTTTTCCAGCGCCCGCCGTATCACGGCCTCCTGGGACGGTCCGCTCGGCACGGTTAAACCGCCGCTTGCCCCGTCCTGATTGACGGATGAGCCGCGAATTACGGCCAGGACGTTGTCGCCGTCCGCCACCGCGTCCAGCAGCCGTTTAAGCACAATCACGCCGCAGCCTTCTCCGCGGACGTAGCCGTCAGCCGCAGCGTCAAAAGTCTTGCAATGGCCGTCAGGCGCCAGCATACGCGCCTGAGAAAAATTAATGGAGGGTTCAGGCGCAAGGATTAGACCGACCCCGCCCGCAAGGGCAAGGTTGCTCTCCCTCCGGCGCAAACTCTGGCAGGCAAGGTGGATGGAGACCAGGGAAGAGGAGCATGCCGTGTCCACCGATACGCTCGGTCCCGCCAGCCCCAGGAAATATGATAGACGGCCTGCCGCCACGCTCAACACGTTTCCGCTGGTAAAATAGGCGTCAATGGCCTTGGGGTTTTGCAAACCGGCACGGACCAGCGCGTAGTCAAAGGTGCTGATGCCGATAAAAACCCCCGTCAGGCTGCCGTACAGAAGGTCAGGCGACAGGTTGGCGTTTTCAATGGCCTCCCAACTGACCTCCAGCAATAACCGTTGCTGCGGGTCCATACCGGCGGCCTCACGGGGCGTGATGCCGAAGAACTCGCAGTCGAAGGCGTCTACCGATTTCAGGAACGCGCCGTGGCGGGCGTACATCTTTCCGGGGGTTCCGGGATTCGGATCGTAAAAGGCCTCAAAATCCCACCTGTCCGCCGGTACCTCCGTAACGGCGTCCCTTCCCTCATGCAGCAGCTTCCAGTAATCTTCCGGCGTATTCACCCCGCCCGGGAAACGGCATCCGATGCCGACGACCGCAACCGGCTCCGCCTCCGCAAGCGCCAGCTTCGGTTGGAGTTGCTGTATTACGTAAGCGAGTTTGAGTGGTGATACATGAGAAATCTGTCTGGTTATATCGTTCATATCGGGTCTTTCCTTTTCTCCCCTGAATGTTTATCGGGGGGTTATAGTCACGGATGGAGTATTTTAGTGACATCATGGATTGACGATACCACAATCTTCTCCTCAAGCTTGAATTGTTTTTGGATTGGGGAAATGATGATTAGTTTGGATAAAGACAAATCTTCGATGGCTATTCTCATCGATTTTGTAATCTTCGGCGTTTCTGAAAATTTAAATTCTATTCCGATGGGATTTCCATCAATAAAAATTAACAAGTCCAGTTCAGCGCCTGCATGAGTTGCCCAGAAATATGCAGGTTTTTCTTTCATATTCAAAAGGGTCAGCGTCTGTTCTAAGGCAAACCCCTCCCATGATGCGCCTAGCTTTGGATGCCGGAATAGACCCTCTTTGCTTTCGAGTGACAATAACGTATGAAGCAACCCCGTATCCCTGAAATATACTTTAGGGCGTTTTACGAGTCGTTTACCGGTATTGCTATACCATGGCAGGATTTGTCGCATGATAAATGTGTTCGTAAGAATATCCAGGTATCGTTTCGATGTATGCTCCGAAACGCCAAGACTTCTGCCAATTTCGCTCGAGTTGTAGATTTGACCATGGTAGTTGGCAATCATTGACCAGAACCGGTGCATCGTAACAGCCGGAATATTGATGCCCAGATTATGAATATCTTTTTCCAGAAAGGTGTGGATAAAATCTTCGCGCCACTGTACGGATGCGGACTCACTCCTGGCCAATAATGATTTAGGAAAAGAACCTCTTATCCATAGCTTGTCGAAATCTGTTGGCGGTATATCCCGTAGCGAAAGACCGCCAAGCTCAAGAAAACTAATGCGTCCTGCCAACGATTCTGAACTCGTCTTAACGGGTTCAAGCGACGAACTGCCCAAAATAAGATATTTTGTGCCCTTGTTTTGATCAGCCAGGACTCTCAGTGCAGGAAACAAGTCCGGTTTCCTTTGTATTTCATCTAATACGACCAACCCCTGACATGCACCCAAGACTGCCATGCTGTTATCCAACGCATAATTATCCCGGGGATCCTCCAGGTCAAAAAAATGAGTTTCTGAAAACGGATATCTTTCAATAAACTGTCGGGACAAAGTTGTCTTGCCACACAGCCTTGTACCTAAGATCGCCACAATGGGGTAATCGCGGAACTTTTGATGAATCTGTTGGATTTCTGTGTCTCGGATAATATCCATGGACATATTTTATTATAGATATTCCGAATTGTCAATTCGATACTTCAATGTAAAAAACGGACACGGTTATGTATCGTTCTAAAATATCTTGGGGTAAAAGCGGAGTACATTACAGGCTTTCTTTTTGGTTTATGCGGAGGCTTTATTAAATAATTGTCAAGACAATGGGGTTAATCTTAAAGTACGTTTAAATGCCCAACACCTTTTTTAATATAAAATCCACATTCTTCAAGGTATGCACATTTTTAATTGTTATAATTATATCGTATAGGAATTTTCATTTTATTTATGCGGGTTTGCGGGTTGGGGTGCGATTGTAAAGTGTTCAATGGTAATGAGCCAGGACAACCAACCCCTGCGTTGCTTTCAGGTATGGCACGTGTTATAAAGACGTGCCAGCGCATGTCCCCCGCTGGCGGGGGTAGGGGGTGGGGTTGCACGGGTGAAAAGTCATAGCACGGTTTGTAACGTTGCTTAATAAGATACAGTCTGCTGAAAATGTTAGCATGTTTATAACGTGGATGGGTAAGAAGAAGTCTGCCTAACGGCTGTACGTTCAGAGTCCTGTATTACAAGGGAACCCAGGTAACGATAAAAATATTATTGGTAAAACATTATTTTGAGGGATAATAATGAAAAAGAGAGCGATCTTCAAAAAATTATCGGTATTATCGAAAGTTGCAGGTTGCAGGTATATGTTGTCAATGATCATTATCTTTGCTTTGTTTATGGTAATGCCGTCCGTTTCATATTCTTCGGAGCTATGGGCCGCCAGATACAGCGGGCCGGGAAATGGTCAGGATGAGGCTGCCGCCATAGCTGTAGACGCAGATGGGAATGTCTATGTGACCGGGAATAGTTTTGGAACGTATGAAACCAGGCTTGACTATGCAACGATTAAGTATGATGCCAATGGCCTTCAGCAATGGGCTGCCAGATATAATGGGCCGGGAAATAAAGAGGATGTGGCTACTGCTATAGCCGTAGATGCATCCGGCAACGTCTATGTGACAGGCTACAGTGATGGAACCGGCGACTATACCTATGATTATGCCACGGTAAAGTATGACGCCAATGGCAACCAGCAGTGGGTTGCAAGATACAATGGGCCGGGAAATGGTTGGGAGCAGGCTGCTGCCATAGCGGTAGATGCATCAGGTAATGCCTATGTAACCGGGTCAAGTTATGGCGGATCCGCCACGGGCACTGATTATGTAACGATAAAGTATGATACCGATGGCAACCAGCTATGGATTGCCAGATACAACGGGCCGTTGGGAAATGGCGGCGATTATGCTGCTGCCTTAGCGGTGGATGCCTCAGGCCATGCTTATGTAACCGGGTCGAGTTATGGCGGATCCGGCACCAGGTATGATTATGCAACGATAATGTATGATGTCAACGGTAACGAGCAATGGGTTGCAAGATATAACGGATCGATAAATAGAGACGATTATGCCGCTGCCATAGATATCGACGTGGCAGGCAACGTCTACGTGACCGGACCGAGTTATAGAACCTGGAGAAACAAAACTTCTGACTATGCAACGATAAAGTATGATGCCAATGGCCTTCAGCAATGGGTTGCAAGATACAACGGGCCGGGAAAAGATTTTGACGTGCCTACTGCCGTAGCTGCAGATGCATCGGGCAATGTCTATGTAACCGGTAATAGTAAAGGAGATGGCACCGGGTCTGACCTGGCAACGATAAAGTATGACGCCAATGGCCTCCGGCAATGGGTTGCAAGATACAACGGGCCGGCAAGCAGGCGGGATGAAGCCTATGGCTTAGCCGTAGATGCGTCTGGCAACGTCTACGTGACCGGGCATGTTAATGTGTCTGTTTATATAAGTGACTATGTAACTATAAAGTATCGTACTAATGGCATTCGGCAATGGGTAGCAAGGTACAACGGGCCGGTAAATGGCGATGACCGTGCTTTTGCCATTGCATTAGATGCGTCGGACAATGTCTGTGTGACCGGGCATAGTAACGGGTTTAATGACACGTGGGACTATGCCACAATAAAGTATTCGGGGAGATCGGGGTCGCATCTTAAATAATAAAGAGAGGGGGTATTGGATGATAGAGTTAGAATATTCATTAATAATTGAAGTGACTGAAGATCCAGAATTTTTTGGTTTTTACTCTCCCGATTTAGAGGGCTTTACCGGTATAGGGCATTCGATTGAGGATTGTCTGTACAAAGCAAAGTGGGGTATGAAAGAGCATGTCAATTTGTTAAAAGAGCAAGGACTGCCAATTCCTCCCAAAAATCAAAATCCAAAGATTATTATTCAAAACGATGACGTATTAATTACTGCATAAAATTATTTCATTTCTACAGTAAGTTAGCACTGAAGCTCAAGCTAACCTCCATGAATATTAGAATACGATTATTTGATTTGCAAAATGGTGTCCTACATACCGATAGAGTATATTTCAAGCAGGTTGATAAAAGCTATAGAGCGCCAGATTCTAATGAGGTAGAAATTAAGCAAGAAATTAGTGTTAATAATGCTACGAGGCAAGAATATATAGAATTATTGATGCATGTCTGGGAAAAATTCCGGTCATCGGATGATAGGTACCCGGTTCTTAAAGAAGAAGGTTTTTTGTGGTTTGAAAAAAATAAGCTGGAGACATAGGAGCCAGTTAAGTTGAACTGAGGCACGAAGCCCAACAAATTGCTGAAAGCTACGAACGGTTAATATTTGGTTTCACTTACGTTCAACCAAATCGTATATGGCCGATGTAGCTCAAACCTTCAGGTTTGATGGACGTTGCGCTCGGCACAGATGCAGGCATTGCGTGTATGGCTTTCAACGCAGCGTACAGTGCTAGCATCCATCAGGGCTGAAGCCCTGAGCTACAGTGGTAGGGTGGATTAAGGCGATTGTCTTTTATCGCCGTATCCACCATTATTTTACAGCCTCCTTTTTCGTTGTGTTCTTTACGCAAACGGTATTGTTAATTCCGGTGGGTGCATTTCGCTTTATCCATCCAACTGTAGGGTGGGCATTGCCCACCATGAAGATAGCACGGCTGGTACATCACTAAATTATCACCGTGTTTTTGCATTTTATGACGACAAGCAATGCCCGTCCCTGGCGATTGTTGCAATATTTTAATCCCGAAGGAAAACAACAAAATAAAATGGACAGAAAACATCAATGACATTCACAAAACCGTCCAGGTCTATACAAAGAAGCCTTTTCCCAACGCTCGTAGCGCCAACTAATGTTGCAAACTTAGAGTCGCCTGAGACCTACACCGGTTTGGCGGGTTTTCATAAATATTGGGGTAAGAAACCGGTTGAAAGTCTATCCTGCGTGATTGAAAATTGCGCAGGCGAGGGCGATATCGTGCTTGACCCGTTTCTTGGTTCCGGTTTGATTTCACGGGAGTGTTTGAAAAGAAGCAGGCGGTTCGCCGGTGTTGATATCAATCCATTCTCCGTTGAACACGCATCATTCCTGCTTAACCTTCCGTCTGAGAATGAATATTACCAAGCATTGATTGAAATTGAACAGGGTGTGGCTGATGAAATTAACAGTGCATAGAAAAAACGCTTCTTTTCTAAGGAATTGATAAAGATGCTGAAAGGGGTTTTCGGTTGTTGACATTACAAACAAATATTTATATAGTATCTGAAAATTTTAAAATGGAGAATATTCTATGCTGAAAAAGGCGACAACGGTATCGGAGCTTGCATCGGCTTTTGCCCCTGCCCCGCTGACATTGGAAGACCTTAAAGACTTCTATGTTGATGTGGATTGCGAAAGGGACGGTTTTCTTTCGAGGCGGGAAGAGATAAAGAAGAAGTTGGAGGGAACTGATTATATCAAGATATTATTTGCAGGACACAGGGGTTCTGGCAAATCAACCGAATTGATTAAATTAAAGAAGGAGATTGAAGATAATTCCTTTATTGTAAGTTTTTCCATCATGGAAGAGCTTGACATAAACGACATCGAATACATTGACCTCATTATGGTAATGATGGAAAAACTCGCAGATAGGGGAGAGGCTGAAGGACTTATACCAAACAACGGCAGATACCTTGAAACCATAAAGAACTGGCTTACGGATGTAACAAAAATCAAAGCCGAAGAAACAGGATACATGATGGAAGTAGGCGCAGGCATACAGGCAAACAGGGGCGTTCTCTCCCTCCTTATCGGCCTAATCGCAGAGTTCAAGGCTTCAGTAAGGGCGTCCAGCGTCAATAAGGTAGAATACAGAAAGGTTCTCGATAAAAGCATAACCATATTGAAAGCCAATTGTAATATCCTCATTAACGAAATATCAATGGCGCTGCGCAATAAAGGCAAAAAACTTCTCCTGATTATCGAGGATATGGATAAAGGGGATATAGCAAAGGTGCAGAATATATTCTTCAATCACTCCGGCATCCTGTCCGAACTGAACACCCGCATGATCTTCACCATGTCCATCTCCACCCTGACATCAACAAGCCGCGGAGAGATAAAAGGCAGGTTTGATTTGGCGACACTCCCGATGCTCAAAGTAAAAGAGGAGTCAGGAGCCGATTTCGACAAAGGGATTCAAGCCATCAGGAAGATTGTAGAGAAGAGGGCTGACCTCTCCCTGTTCGAGAGTGGCATCCTCAACAACATGATCGTGAGGAGCGGCGGCGTGCTTCGCGACCTCTTTGGGATGATAGAGATTGCGGGGACGTCGGCGGGCTTTAACCGGCTTTCTGCCGTAAATGGACAATCCGCGGATTATGCCTTCAACCGCCTTAAAAGCAAATATCTCGGCACAATTTCGATTGGAGATGAAAAAGAGGCGGGGATTACCACAGATGGTTTATACAAGAAATTGGTTGAGGTGTGCAATGCAAGGGAAAAGAAATTCCCTCTTGATAAGACAATGCTTATCCTGCTCTCATGCCTTGCCGTTCTTGAATATAACGGCAAGCAGTGGTTCGATATACATCCCGCGGTAAAAGCGCTGCTCCATGAAATGGGTAAAATCCCCGCCGAAAAAGAGGAGGTCCGCTCTTGAATCCTGAAGAGCTTGGCATCCTTATCCATGCGTTAAAGAATAAAGAGTCGGGCTTCTATCTCGTAGAGGCCGGCGACAGAAGCATCCTTGAAGACATCATAATAAAAATCAAAGTGGCGCTCGGGCAGTCAGGAAAAGGGGTATCTGTCATAGACCTTCTCGAACTCAAAGAATCAAGGCTTTCAATATCCGCATTTATCAGAAAGAAGGTAGGAGAAACCCCAGCCGCATGGGCATTCTTTATAAAAAATCCCGAAGATGCGTCCGGCGGAGATTTTAAAGGATTTCTATCCCGGCTGAATCAGGCGAGAGAGGGGATTTATGCAAACAATAAAAACTTCGTCTTCTTCCTCTTCCCTGATCTCGCCAATCTTTTTACACAATATGCAAAGGATTTTTTTTCATGGATTCCACAGCGATACAAATTTGAAGGCGGCGGCATCACCCCCAGAGAGTTTGGGCAGTCCCTGAGGATAGAGGAAAAGATACGGTTTAAGGGGGATAAGGACAGAAGACATCTCGAAGAGATTATTAAGCTCTATGAAGGGCAATTAAGAGAATCGCATGAAGACCCCGATTTCAGGATAAAAAACATAATAACCCCCCTTGCAGGCATTTATTATGAAAATGACGCCTTTGAAAAGGAGATACCTTTAAGGCAGGAGATTATTAAATACTGGAGAGACTCTAACAGAGAAGAATATGCCTATGCCCTAAACAACATCGGCACTGCCTATTGTAACTTGCCCACAGGAGATAGGGGCGAGAACCTAAAAAAGGCCATCGAATCATACAATGAGGCTTTAAAGATTCTGACAATTGACGCTTTCCCTATTCAATATGCCGCAACTATGAACAACCTCGGCACTGCCTATCTGAACTTACCCACAGGGGACAGGGAAGAGAACCTAAAAAAGGCAATCGAATCCTACAATGAGGCTTTAAAGATTCGGACAATTGACGCTTTCCCTGTTCAATATGCCGCAACTATGAACAACCTCGGCAATGCCTATTCTGATTTACCCACAGGGGACAGGGGCGAGAACCTAAAAAAGGCAATCGAATCCTACAATGAGGCTTTAAAGATTCGGACAA
>CAYJPZ010000038.1:0-9003 GCA_964372185.1 uncultured candidatus Brocadiaceae bacterium | reverse complement strand
GGACAGGGGCGAGAACCTAAAAAAGGCAATCGAATCCTACAATGAGGCTTTAAAGTTTTATACAATTGACGCTTTCCCTTATGACTATAAAAGGGTAAAAAGATTGCTTGAATATGCAGTAAAGAAGGCAACTGAGTCAGCGGAAAGAACCGGAAAACTTGTGTAGTCACGCATGTTTTTGCCTTCAACCTTCAACCCAATGTCATTAAGTTAAGCAACATTCCGTAAAAGTAACTACTCAGGTCTGCCTCACACAAAGCCACGAAGCCCAACAAAGTATTGAAAGCTACGAACGGTTAATATTTGGTTTCACTTACGTTCAACCAAACCGTATATGCCCGATGTAGCTCAAGCCTTCAGGTTTGATGGACGTTGCGCCTGGCACAGGCGTAGGCGCTATGTGTGTGGGGCGTGTACAGTGTGCCTGCATCCATCAGGGCTGAAGCCCTGAGCTACAGCGGTAGGGCGTATTTAGGCGATTGTTCTTTACGCAAACAGTATTGGTAATTCCGTTGGGTGCATTTCACTTTATCCATCCAACTGTAGGGTGGGCATTGCCCACCACGAAGATAGCACGGCTGGTACATGACTAACTAATCCCCGTGTTTTTGCATTTTATGACGACAAGCAATGCCCGTCCCAGTCGATTGTTGCAGTATTTTAATCCCGAGGGGAAACAACAAAACAAAATGGACAGAAAACATCAATGACATTCACAAAACCGTCCAGGGCTATACAAAGAAGCCTTTTCCCAACGCTCGTAGCGCCAACTAATGTTGCAGACTTGGAGTCGCCTGAGACCTACACCGGTTTGGCGGGTTTTCATAAATATTGGGGTAAGAAACCGGTTGAAAGTCTATCCTGCGTGATTGAAAATTGCGCAGGCGAGGGCGATATCGTGCTTGACCCGTTTCTTGGTTCCGGTTTGATTTCACGGGAGTGTTTGAAAAGAAGCAGGCGGTTCGCCGGTGTTGATATCAATCCATTCTCCGTTGAACACGCATCATTATTGCTTAACCTTCCGTCTGAGAATGAATATTATCAAGCATTGATTGAAATTGAACAGGGTGTGGCTGATCAATGCTGATTGTCGAACCGTACTCAGAAAAATGCCGCCGGAAACGGTGTCATTCGTTTGCACGGACCCTCCTCATAGCGACCGCATTCCTTATCTTGATTGTATAGGAATTTTCATTTTAATTATACGGGTTTGCGGGAGGGGGTTAATGTAAGGCGGTTGATGATAGCGAGATAGAATGATTGTAATTATTTGTAACTACGCAGGTGTTTAGGCTGAAGGTTAAAAGTAATCATATACGATTTAGCCATCGGTCTTCAGCCTATTTACCTGAGTAGTGACGTAATGTCCCATAGGGACAAAATATCGGTAGAAAAAGCGAGGGCATGTAACCATAAAGTGCCGTAGGCATGAAATATTCAAAACACAATGGTTTTTCTACGAATATGCCGTTCCTACGGAACTAAGACCGTTTTTGTGTTTGTTTTCTACCAATATGTCGTTCCTGACGGAACGTTACAACGCATTCAATTATTTTGTGTCTCAGTTGTAGGGTAGATTAAGCGGAGCGTATCCACCAAATAATGATTTTCCCGATCACCTGTGGCGTCCGTAAAGAAAAAGGAAAAGTATTAAAGGTGGATACGGCGATTAAAAGACAATCGCCTTAATCCACCCTACCCACTGCCGGAGTTGTGCGAATATAGCCCCAGAGGGGCGGCCTGTTTGTAGAATAGAGAATCTAAACACCGCAAAAGCTCCGTAGGAGCGACCTGTGGTTGTTGGTAGGCATCGTGTCCACGCTGACAATAAAAAACACAGGTCGCTCCTACGGAGCTTAATAGCTTAATTTGCATAAAATGCTACAAACAGGCCGCCCATATAGGGCTGAAAGAAAGGCAAAAGACCTTGCAGTTGCAGGCAGAGTCCGCCGAAGGCGTTAAG
Organism: uncultured candidatus Brocadiaceae bacterium; assembly: GCA_964372185.1. Classification (GTDB taxonomy): domain Bacteria; phylum Planctomycetota; class Brocadiia; order Brocadiales; family Brocadiaceae; genus JACVXV01. Next base: position 7,040 of record CAYJPZ010000038.1, on the reverse strand, counting down.
CTCTTTTTTATTGCAGTTTTGAATCTGTAAGGTACTAACTGTGTAGTTACCCTACATGCTTATCATTAACAATCATTTTTCGTACGTCGCCATCAGACATCCGGTCTATGTTGCTTAAAAGGGCGTCCAGGTCAAGGTCTGCGGGCGTTTCTTGTAAGGAGGCGCTACTTGCTTCGCCTGGCGGTTTTGGGTGGGCGGTTTTAACTGTGGGGTCTTCGAACTTTAACTCTTCCATGAGATAATCAACAAGGGCGTCAATGGTGGGATAATCGAAGATAAGGGTGGAGCGTAGGGTGCGGCCCAGGCCGGTAGCGAGGCTGTTCCTTAGCTCTATGGCCATGAGTGAATCCAGACCCGCGTCAAAGAGTCTTTGCCTGGGCTTGATCAGGTCGGGGGATTTCATTTTAAGGATACCGGCTACGAGGGTGGCGACATAATTTGCCAGCAACGTGCGGCGGACGGATGGAGAGGCTTCTTGCAATTTTCCGATTATTGAGGACTGCGTGGCATTCTTCAATAATTGCGGCTCAGTGGACGTTTCTTTTGTGGCGGACGTCCGTTCGAAATCTTCCAGGAACATAGGCGCTTGACGCCGGTAGAATTGTTCAATAAAGAGCGGCCAGTTTATCGGACACACGGCTACTTGTGCGCTATTTTGGGCAATAAGACGTTCCAATACGTCCAACCCTTTCTCCGTGGCTATCGTTTGCATACCATAATCCTCCCAGCGCATCTGCTCCCTCTTTCCCAGGCCGGCGGCCATTCCGGCGTCCGCCCAGGGTCCCCAATTGATGCTCAGTCCCGGTAACCCTTGTGATTGGCGGTAATGGGCGAGGGCGTCCAGGTACGCGTTGGCGGCCGCGTAATTGCCCTGTCCCGGCGAACCGAACAGGGACGCCGTGGATGAAAAGCAAACAAAGAAATCCAAAGTAATGTCCCGTGTCAACGTGTGCAGGTTCCATGCGCCTTTCAGCTTCGGCGCCATCACCTTCGTGAATTTGTCCAGGTCCTGCCTGATGATGACGGCGTCGTCAATAATGCCCGCGGCGTGGATTATGCCACGCAAGGGCGGCATTTCCGACGCAATCTTCTTCAACACGCCGGATATCTCATCTTCCCTGGAAACGTCCGCCTTGCATAGGTGGACGTGAATCCCTTTTTGTTCCAGTTGGTAAATGGTCTTTTGCGCCGATTCTGAAGCGTTATTGCGGCCAACGAGGACGAGGTTCTTCGCCCCCCTGTCTGCCAGGCGGAGAGCGGTTTGCAAGCCCAGTGCGCCGAGTCCGCCGGTGATCAAATAAGTTGCCTTTTCGTGGACTAGCAACCGTTCTGAATGGGGCTGCGGGCGATAGCGCTTCAGCCTGGGGACGTAGGTTTCGTTCTGCCGAATGGCCACCTGCTCTTCCTTTGTGCCGGAGAGTATTAATTCCAATAGCGCCTGTGCCTCGCCTGCTTCTTGCAATGGACGGCTTGGGGAAATGGATGGGTCAAGGTCTATGCAAACACAACGTATCTCCGGATGTTCCAAACGGATCACCCCGGCAAGCCCCCATACGGGAGATTGGGCGATTTCCGGAATGGTTGGTACGGCGTCTACCCGCTTAACACCCCTGGTTGCCAGCCATACGCGGGGAAATTCCGTCCATCCGGTTTTTGCCAGGGCTTGAACCAGAAATAGCGTGCTTCCGCATCTGGGGAGTGTGTCTGTCTGTCCGGTAATATCCATGCTCCACAAGTGGATGATCCCATGAACCGTCCCCGCCTCCCTGAGCAACCGGTGAAAATCCTCCGGTTGGAAGGGGTTAATGGAAAAAGTGTCCGCCTTTGTAGCCTCGTACTTTGTGCCGGGTAAAACGGTGATGCATTGGTCGCCGCGTTTTTTCAGGAGGTTTGTTAATGCCTCACCAATCGCGTCACTCCCTTGAAAAACCAGCCAACGGAGCGATCCCTTTGGCGATTGCCGGGGAACGGATTTGCTTTTCGTCCATACCGTTTCATAGAGCCAGCCGTCAACCTCTTTTGTCGAACTTATGAGCAAGGTCTTCTTGTTTGCCTTCATGAAGCGGAAGTCTGAGACCTCCGCAAATACCTGCCCGGTTTCATCAAACAGTTGCAGCTCATTACGGTAATCCCGAAGTGTAGCGCCGGCTTGTTTTTTAATACCTGCCCGGCACCACAATTGGCGTCCCTGCACGGGTGGCCCGTAAAACCGCAGGGAGGAAATGCTGAACGGGACGAAGAGGTCATCTCCCTTTGCAAGTTCCTTTACCCCTACCTCCCAAAAATTGCTCAGCAGTTGAAAGCAGGTGTCCAGCAAACCCGGATAGAGTTGGTAGTTGCCGCCATGGCGCAACGTCCGGGAAGATTTCATCCGGCACAGTATCTCATCCTCCCGCTTCCAGAAGCTTTCGCCGTATTGGAACGAAGGGCCGAGACCGAACCCCGCCGCGTTGAGTTCCGAATAAAAACCGGTATCAGTCACGTTGGTGGGGAGCCTGCCTTTTATTGCGTCTACGGTTTCCATTTTGTTGGCACGTATCTTCCCGTCATCCTTCAGCAACCTAACCCTTCCGCTTGCGTGCAGTACCCATGCCCCGTCGCCCGTCTGCACAGCCCCGCCGGAGACTTCCTGCCGGTTGGCGCTAATTAACTGGAAGGAGAACGTCCCGTTTTCCAAAGGAGTAAAGAGCAATTGCACCGTCCGTGAAATCCCTTCGGAGAGGATTATCGCCTGGGAAAATAAGACGTCCTCCAGCAGGCACGCGTCTGCACCGAATGCCTCTTTTACGCCGGACAACACCATGGAAACGTGGGACGCCGCCGGGGCAATCACTTCCCCGAATATCCTGTGGTCGTTCATATACGGCGGCGAATCGGGGCTAAACACCGATTCGAAGCGTATCTCGCGTGAAAACGGTAATTGCAGGCGTCGCCCGCACAACGGGCGCGCAAGCGCCTGAGCGACTTCGGGTTCTTCAACCCAGCAGCGCTCACGCTGAAAAAGGTAGGACGGCAGATGGATGCGGCGCGCCTGTGTATCACGATAAAATTGTGTCCAATCAATATTTTTATCTTGTACGTAGGCCCTCGCCAGGGATTCCAGATCGTTCTTCGCGGTTCTGTTTCCGAATGTAGTAATCGTTCCCGACGGATAAACATCTTGCCCGGAAAACAGGCCATTAGCCGCCCGTCCGAGGTGAAAGGCCGTCAGGAGTTCCTCAAGTTCCCGCACCGTCGCCACCACGGCGCTTAACCGGCAACCGAAATGGGAACGCCCCTTATTGGCGGTAAGGCAAATATCTTCTAAGGACAGGCCGGGATGCGCGGCGAGGTGGCTCACGTACCGTCCCGCCAATTGTCTTAACGCCTCTGTGGTCTTTGCAGAAAGGGTGAATAGATGGTAATGCGTATCTGCGGGCGCTCCGTTGTGACGTGGTATTGAGGCATTCGCTTTTTCGCGGAAATCTTCAAGCACCACGTGGGCGTTAACTCCACTCATCCCAAATGAGCTTACCCCCGCAAACCGTGCTTCTTCGCCTTTCTGCCAGGGTACCGGCTTTGTGGGAACCGTTACCGGCAGTTTATCCCAGGCAATAAGAGGATTGGGGGTTTTGAAGTGCAGGTGAGGAGGGATTTCTTCGTGGGTCATGGCAAGCACGACTTTAATAAGCCCGGTAATGCCCGCCGCCGCTTCCAGATGTCCCACGTTGGTTTTTACCGAGCCGATCATGAGCGGACGCTCCGGGGCGCGCTTCCCGCACAATGCGGCTGCCAGGGCGTTCACTTCAATCGGGTCGCCCAACGAGGTGCCGGTGCCGTGCGCCTCTACGTAACGGATAAGGCCGGGTTCCACCCCGGCGTTTGCAAGCGCCTGGCATATAACCTGCTCCTGGGCTTGTTCATTGGGAACCGTGAGGCCGCTGCCGGGTCCGTCGTGATTCACCGCGGAGCCACGAATCAGGGCTAGCACGTTGTCACCTGCGGCAATGGCGTCCGAAAGGCGCTTAAGCACGATCATCCCGCACCCTTCTCCCCGCCCAAAGCCGTTGGCTGACGCATCAAAGGTCTTGCAACGGCCATCGGGAGCGACGGCCCTTGTCATCGACAGAAAAACGCTTATTTCAGGCGATATCACCAGGTGTGAGCCGCCCGCCAGGGCCAGATCAGACTCCCCGTTCCGCAGGGACGTACAGGCAAGATGCACCGCAACCAGGGATGACGAGCAGGCCGTGTCAACGGCCATATTGGGGCCTTGCAGACCCAAAATATACGATAATCTTCCGGGCGCAAAACAGAAAAGGTTTCCCGTTCCGGAATATGCCGTAATCCTTGCCGGGTCGCCGCAATGCATCTCCAGCCGGGCATAATCGTTTTGCCCGATGCCCACATATACGCCCGTCTTCGAGCATTTCAGGCCGTCTGGCGCAATCGACGCATGTTCCAGCGCCTCCCAGCTTACTTCAAGGAGCATGCGGTGCTGGGGGTCCATGCTCATCGCTTCCCTGGGTGAAATCCCGAAGAAATGGGGATCGAATTGGTCTATGTGTTTTAAAAAAGCGCCATGCCTGAAATACATCTTGCCGGGTGTCGCCTGTGCCGGGTCATAGAATTTATTGATGTCCCACCGGTTATGGGGGATTTCCCCGATGGCGTCCACGCCCTCGTGGAGCAGCCTCCAGAATTTTTCGGGGTCGTCCGCGCCTCCGGGAAAACGGCACCCAATGCCGATGACGGCTATAGGTTCGTTTTTAGCACGTTCCAGCGTCTCTATCTTAATGCGCGCATCATGCAGCGCGGCGCGTATACGCGCGGTGAGCAACGATTGCTCTTGAGTTTCCGGTTGGTTATTCATTTTTTAATAATTTCTCCAATCTTTTCTTTCAGCCCCATAGGGGTGGCCTGTTTGTAGCATTTTATGCAAACTAAGCTATTTAGCTCCGTAGGAGCGACCTGTGTTTTTTATTGTCAAGCGAGGACACGATGCCTACCAACAACCACAGGTTGCTCCTACGGAGCTTTTGCGGTGTTTAGATTCTCTATTCTACAAACAGGCCGCTTTGAGAAGTTCAAAAGCACAATCATGGCCTTCTTCATCGCCCAGTACCCATTTTAAGATTACCGATGCATGTATTATTAATACACACAATTTATACATAATAGTCTGGTTGTCAACATAAAATCCTGACGGGCGTGTTGAGAGATATTTATTTATACCCTATGGAAGATACATCTAACACACAATCAGTATATCATCCCCGAAGGCATTACGACTCCCCTAAAAACCATGAACTGATTTATGAATTCTTCGATGCCTTGTTTTTTATTTTGCCAAAAAAAGTTGCAATCTTCTTCACTTTTGCTATATTGGATACCTCTTGAGAAAAAGCAATTTCCTATCATCTCTCTGCCAGTCGAGATAAGAGCACAACTTGTGGATAAACTTCTCCGAAGCCTTCATCCCGTTCAGAAAGAAATAGACGAATTATGGGCAGCAGAGGCAGAAAAGAGGGTTGAAGAAATAAAAAGTGGCAAAGTAAAAACAATACCAGGCGATAAAGTTTTTAGTAAAATATTTGGCAGGTAAAACTCTTGCATTATTCTTTCCATCCTGATGCTGAAAAAGGAGTTAGATGAGGCTATTGCTTATTATAACGGCTGCCAAAAAGGTCTCGGTTTAGAGTTCGCTAAAGAAGTCTACTTTGCAATCCAGAACATTCTTTCTTTTCCTCATGCTTGGGATACACTTTCTGCAAATACCAGGAGATGTTTGACAAATCGTTTCCCTTACGGTGTTATATATCAAATTGCAGATGAAGAGGTGTATATAATTGCCGTGATGCACCTCAATAGAGAACCCAACTATTGGTAAAAGAGAGAAAAGAAGGCATAACAACAAAATCCAGCGGACGGCAAAAAACACCGCCGCTGAACTCTATCGTTCTATTCATAATATTCTAAGATCAAATTAAAACTTTGAGGAGGGGAAAATGGAAATTACTTTACCTTTAGACAAAATGACAACAGAGGATAAAATTCGAACAATGGAAACGATTTGGGAGGATTTATGCAAAAAGGCTGAAAGCATACCTTCTCCCTCCTGGCATAAGGATATTTTGGAGGAAAGGGAGCTGGCGGTAGAAAACGGCAAAGAAAAATTTATTGATTGGAGTGAAGCAAAAAGGCTAATTGAAGATAAAATATCATGAAAATAAAAGTTTTACCATCCGCTTGCAGTTTATTATACGATTCAAAACAACTTCGTACGCGTGCATGCGGTACTCGATTGCCGCAGAAATCCTGCCTGGATACGGAGCAAATTAAAAAGAAAATAGAACCATGGGTCCAGTTGACCATGCCTCGTGTCTGCTTTCGGGAGTTGCTTTTGATTCCAAGCCAGTGCTTCTAAAGCCTTTAGGCTTTTATTGGACATGTCAACTGACCCTTATAGGGGTGCATTCCCACTTTCTTGTAAATATACATTTTGTCCCGTAGGGACAGATGGAAATAGCCCATGAGATCATTATAAGCCTGGATGAGGCCATAGACAAGGAAGTTGAAAGCGCTTGGGACGCAGAGATTGAAAAGGCATGTAAAAGAAATTAAAAGCGGCAAGGCGAAAGGGAGACCAGCAGAGGACATACTCGCAGAGATACGAGCAAAATATTCATGAAACGCATCATGGTTCACAGTGAAGCAGAGTTGGAATTGTGGCAGGTAGTAGAGTCTGGTTGTCAACATAAAATCCTGACGGGCATGTTAGAGACATTTTTTTATACCCTATGGAAGATACATCTAACACACAGTCAGTATATCAACCCCGAATGCATTACGACTCCCCTAAAAACCATGAACTGATTTATGAATTCTTCGATGCCTTGTTTTTTATTTTGCCAAAAAAACTTGCAATCTTCTTCGTTTTTGCTATATTGGATACCTCTTGGGAAAAAGCAATTCCTAATCATCGGCTGATGGCCTCTCTTATGTACGGCGCACTCGACCGCAAATATCCCAATGCGCCGAAGGAATGGCGCTGGCAGTGG
>CAYJPZ010000037.1:0-24941 GCA_964372185.1 uncultured candidatus Brocadiaceae bacterium | reverse complement strand
CGCAGAAAAAACAAGAAGTTGATGGATAGTATTACGAATTTACACGAATAGGCACAGACAGTGTTTATGTATGCCACCCAATATCTGCACAAACTAACACATCCATCGGATTTCCCCTCCCGGGAGGGGCGAGGGGTGGGTACTCTTATCAGTTAGCCACCGGATGTCCTGTTTTCCCTGCGTGCCCTCCGTGCCGCTTGCGGTGAACTGATATCCCCAAAAAAATCAGTCCACTACCGTTTTTATGGTATTATACAGAAAGCATCCCCAAAAGCAAAATTAACCTCATAATTAATTTACGGAATTTTTGTGGCTCCCGAAAAATTTCTTCACAAAAGAAGTTTGACTGGAAAACGGGTGCGTGATAGATTATATTTATAACAGCATTTAATAGGCTGGAGTCCGTCTTTAAAATGATTTTTTAGCGTGGAAAAATGATTGCAGCAAGACCGCCGGCTGTTGCGGGTACTTTTTATCCCGGCAACGCGCACCAACTACTGACCAGCATCGAAGGTTATACGACGATAGCCGCTGAAAAACACAGCGTGTTGGGCGTTTTGTCTCCTCATGCCGGCTATCTGTATTCAGGGCGTGTTGCAGGCGAACTGTATTCACGGATAACGATCCCGGATACCGTCGTTGTTGTTGCGCCCAATCATACCGGCTATGGCGTGCCGTACTCTCTCTGGCCGGGTGGGCCGTGGCAGACGCCCCTGGGCAACGTCGAGATAAACGATGAAGTCGTGGATGAATTAGCGCGCAGTTGTGACCTCCTTGAGAAAGACCGGGATGCGCATCTGTGCGAACATGCCGCGGAGGTGCAGATACCGTTTCTTCAGCATTTTAATCCCTACGTCAAAATCGTGGTAATGGTCGTATCATCGCAAAACATATTAGACCTTCGGTATATCGGGACGTGTTTGTCGCGGGTATTACAAAGGGTGTCTCCCCAAGCCCTGGTGGTGGCATCCTCCGACATGACACATTACGAATCGCAGGCGGACGCCAACAAAAAAGACAAAATAGCTATTAACGAGATACTGTCCCTCAATGAGGATGGTTTGTATAACAAGGTGAACGCCCTGGGCATAACGATGTGCGGTATTTGCCCTGCCTTCATCATGCTGGTGTGTTCTAAGGCACGGGGAGCGACAAAGGCGGAGCTTGTCCGTTATGAAACCAGTGGCAACATTACCGGCGATTACAATTCGGTAGTCGGTTACGCGGGAATCATGGTAAGGTAGTTTGTAACAGTTTAGCCGGTATTACCTGGTGCAGCGTAGAAATCAATGTTTTCAAAATAAATGGAGAGGATTTTTTTATGGTAATGATCCCAAAAGTCAAGGTCAACGTCGACGGCAACGTCGTAGAAGTAAACAAAGGTAAAACGATCTTACAGGTGGCTAGTTCCCTCGGCATTCACATCCCGACCCTCTGCCACGATCCGCGCCTGGAACCCTTTTCGGCGTGCCGGGTCTGCATGGTGGAAGTGGAGCGGGGAAAGTCGAGCGCCCTTATTACGTCCTGCAATACGGAAGCAACCGACGGCATGGTGGTTCGCACCGACTCCGAAAAGGTATTGAAAACACGAAAGATGGTGCTGGAACTGATCCTTTCCGACCACCCGAAGGATTGTTTGACGTGCGACAAATGCGGCTCCTGCAAACTGCAAGACCTTGCCTATTCTCACGGCGTAAGGGAAAGCCGGTTTTTTCAGGAACCGGAAGGTGGTGTTACCAATGACCCGAACCCCGTCATTCAACAGGATACCAGCAAGTGCATCCTGTGCGGGCGTTGCGTCCGCATCTGCGCGGAAGTGCAGCAGGACTACGCCATCGATTTCAAGAACCGCGGGTTTGCAACCGAGACGGGTATGCCCTTCGGGATGAACCGCCGCGATACGACGTGCGTGCTGTGCGGACAATGCGTCTCCACCTGCCCCGTCGGCTCGCTGGTGGAGAAGCAGGCCGCAGGGGTAGGACGCGACTGGGATTTCAAAAAGGTTAAAACCACCTGCGCTTACTGCGGCGTGGGTTGTACGATGTACCTGAACGTAAAAGGAAACCGCGTCGTTAAGGTGACTTCACAGCCGGGATCTATCCCCAACGACGGCAATCTGTGCGTAAAAGGAAGGTTCGGGTACGACTTTATCCATCATCCCGACCGCCTAAAGCAGCCGCTCATTAAAAAGAACGGCAAATTTGAAGAGGCATCCTGGGATGAAGCGTTGAACCTCGTTGCCTCCAAACTGAACGAGACAAAGGCCCGGCACGGCGCTGACAGCATTGGCGTGTTGAGTTCTTCCCGCTGCACGAATGAGGAGAACTACCTTGCGATGAAACTTGCGCGGGCTACGATTGGCACGAACAACGTAGACCAGTGTGCCCGGACTTGACACGCCCCTACCGTCGCCGGTCTGGCGATGTCATTTGGTAGTGGCTCAATGACCAACTCCATTAGCGAAATCAAGGATTGCAAGCTCATATTCCTCATCGGCGGCAACCCTACGGAGGCCCATCCCATCGTAGGATTGGAGATGAAAAAGGCCTTGCGGAGGGGGTGCATCTTCATCGTTGCCGACCCTCGCCGTATCTGGTTTGCCCAACATGCAAAGCTGTACATGCCCGTCAAACCGGGCACCGATAACTGGCTCCTCAACGCAATGGCGCACGTTATTATTGCCGAGGGACTCGAAAACAAGGAATTCATCAGGACGCGCACCGAGGACTTTGAAGAACTCAGGGAATTCCTCAAGGACATTACCCCTGAAAGGGCATCCGAACATACGGGTATCCCCGCGGAAGATATTCGCCAGGCGGCGCGGCTCTATGCCACGTCTGAAAAATCCGCCATCTATTACACCCTGGGTATCACGGAACACACCTGCGGAACGGACAACGTGCGAACCATTGCAAACCTCGCCTTGTTGACCGGCCATATCGGGAAACCCAGCACGGGGGTCAACCCCATTCGCGGACAGAACAACGTGCAGGGCGCCACCGACGTCTGCATACCGAACAAGATGCCCGGCTACCAGGACATTAACGACAATGCCGTCATGGAGAAATTCGAAAAGGCCTGGGGCGTGAAATTATCGAGGACACCCGGCCTAACCGCTCCATCCATGTTTGAACAGATGAGCAAGAACCAGTTTAAGGCATTGTACGTCATCGGAGAAGACCCGGTGCTCAGCGAGCCGAATCAGGATTACACTATTAAAAACCTTAAAAACCTGGAATTCCTGGTTGTGCAGGATATCTTCATGTCAGAAACGGCGCAATATGCCGACGTCATCCTGCCCGCCGCCAGCTTTGCCGAGAAGGACGGCACCTTTACCAACACGGAGCGCCGCGTGCAGCGCGTCCGCAAGGCAATTGATCCGGTTGGAAACTCAAGACCTGACTGGCAGATCACCGCCGAGATATCCACCCGTATGGGTTACAAGATGGATTACCCGTCCCCGAAGGAGATATACGACGAGATTGCAAGCCTGGCGCCGATGTTTGCGGGCATTAACTACGCGAGAATCGAGCAGAACGGCATCCAGTGGCCGTGTCCCGACACAAACCACCCCGGCACGAAGTTTTTACACGAGGGTAAATTTCCGCGTGGCCCCGGGAAATTCTTTGTATTACCGTACCGCGCGCCTGCCGAGAGTCCCGATAAGGACTATCCGCTGCTGCTCACCACGGGGCGCACCCTCTACCATTACAACGCAGGGACAATGACGAGGAGGTCGAGCGGCATCATCCACAAGACGAACGACTGCTTTGTCGAGGTGCACGCGGCTGACGCAAAAGAACTGGACATCGCCGACGGCGAGATGGTGAAGATATGCAGCCGCCGCGGGAGCATAACCGCGCGCGCCGAGGTCTCCGATAAGGTGACAAAAGGGGTCATCTGGATACCCATGCACTTTGCCGAATCCGCCGTAAACAAGCTGACCAAGGACGCCTATGACAACATCACCCAAACGGCAGAGTACAAGGTGTGCGGTGCAAAAATAGAAAAACTGTAAAACGTGGTAAACGCCGTGAAACGTGACCGTGTAGCATCAGACCTTCCGGTCTGATGCGCGCCGCCCCCATTACGGCTCTGCCCTTGAAAAAGAGGCAACAAGGGGGCACCGTAGAAATTATTCGCTAAATTAGCCAACATGAAACTGGGATACCTGTTGAACTTCGGCGAAGAACTGATGAAGGATGGTATATTCCGTATTATCAATGGATATCTTGAATAATTTTTTGTGCCTTCGTGCCTTTGTGTGGGAATATATTTCGGAGAAAAGTGCAATAGTCGTAAAAAATAAATCACCGCAAAGATGAGGTGGGGGGGAATAATTATGAAGGTGAGAGTGATAATAGAACCGGATGAAGACGTTTATGTCGCATACTGTCCTGAATTGCCAGGGTGCGTAACTTATGGAAAAACGGAGACAGACGCGCACAAAAATATTGTGGAAGCTATTGATCTCTATTTGAGACATTCAAAGGAAGATGTGTCAAAAGATGCAAAAACTTTTGAGGTAGTTGTCTAATGGGACAAAGGCAGCCCCGCGTAACGGCTGACGAAATTATCAAGGTTTTAAAGTCTATTGGGTTTGAAAAAATAGACCAATCAGGAAGCCACCAAAAATGGAAGCATCCATTAACACGAAGACAAACAATCATACCCTATCATTCCGGGGAAATCATTAGGCCGAAAACTTTTAAAAAGATTCTAGAGGGTGCAGAATTAACCGTAGAGGATTTCATTAAGATCAGGTTGGAACTTTGAAAGAGCGTGCAAGACGACCGTGCCTTTTTACAAACTCGAACCCGCTAGCGCAAATGGGTTGAAAGGGGAGTTGTGGGAATTGTTGACCCGGCGAATAAGGGATTGCGATTTTTGCGTGTACGAGGTTGCAGGCGAGACGCCTGCGCTACGCCTGATGAACTTTTTGAAATGCCGTGTGTTTGCCTCTCGGTTTTTGATAACCAAGCCGAACTTTATCAAATAAAAGAATCTTTGAGCCACAAGAAACGTTTAGCTGTTGAAACAACGTAAGAATACTATATGATGTTGATTATCTCTTCCGGCTTGTTCTGGTTGGGGTTGATTAAAAGGGTTTTTATGATGATGAATGATTGTTGTTGTGTAGAGGCTTTGAGTGGCGCGAGGCTTGTCTGCCGCTCGTTGCAGGCCGGTAATTATGCCGGTTAAGGGCGTCCTGACATATTCCGTCACCATCTTTCTCAGCGCATTCCTGTTGTTCCAAATTCAGCCGATGATTGCCAAGATGATTCTGCCATGGTTTGGCGGGTCTGCAGCAGTTTGGATTACCTGTATGGTGTTCTTTCAGGTAGTCCTCCTCGGCGGCTACGTCTACGTGCATCTCCTCATTAACCGGATTTCAGCCCGGATGCAGGTTGTCGTTCACGGCGCGCTGCTCTTCACAAGCCTGTTCCTGCTGCCGGTAAGCCCCGGCCTGCACTGGAAACCGGAAGGCGGCGAGCAACCCATCCTGCAGATTCTGGGACTCCTTTTCTGTTCCGTTGGTTTACCATACTTTCTGCTTTCCACCACCAGCCCGCTCGTCCAGGTATGGTACTCAGCGTCACATAAGGTGGTATTGCCCTACCGGCTTTTTGCCCTTTCCAACGTTGCGTCCCTGGCGGGACTCCTTGCCTATCCATTTCTCATAGAACCCCGCATTGCCCTCCGGTTCCAGTCCCTTGGCTGGTCGGCGCTTTACGGTGCGTTTGCGGCGCTGTGTTTTTTCCTCAGCATCGGCAACGTGAAAAGGACGAACGAAGGAAAACACGATCCGGTGGAAAACCACAAAACCTCCGTACCTACGAAGCCGCCTCCCTCTCTCAAGATAAAAGCCCTATGGCTGGCGCTTTCCACGTGCGCTTCTCTCTTGCTGCTGTCGGTTACCAATCATCTGACCCAAAACATCGCGTCCATTCCCTTTCTTTGGGTGCTGCCGTTGAGCCTCTACCTTTTGACCTTTATTTTTTGTTTTGACCGCAGCGGGTGGTACCATCGAAAATCGTACGTATGGGCGCTCTACGTCTTTATTGGCCTGATGGCATACGGCCTTGTTTACTGGGGCGCAGGCATGAGTCTGAAAATTGTTGTGCCGGTATATTGTGCGGGGCTTTTTTTGTGTTGCATGTTTTGCCACGGCGAACTGGTGGCGCACAGGCCGCCGGCGGGGTATCTTACGTCCTTCTACCTGGTTCTTTCTCTGGGAGGCGCATTAGGCGGCATCGCCGTGGGGCTTTTGGCCCCCAACGTTTTTACCGGATATTTCGAGCTTCCCGTGGGGTTGTTTTTCTGCTCGTTACTCATACTGTTTCTCAACTACCGGCAGGGATGGCTTATTAAGGGACTGTCGTCCGCGCTTGTAATTGGCGTGATCGTAGCCAGTCTGAAATGCGTCCATGATTACTCTGAGCATTCTATGCTGAATTCCAGGAATTTTTACGGCGTTTTGCGAATTAAGGAATACTCGAAGGGAACGGATTCTGAACATCACAGCATGGTGCACGGCGCCATAAATCACGGTATCCAGTTTATGACGCCGGACAGACGAATGAAGCCCCTAACGTACTATTCAGACACGTCCGGCGTTGGAAGGGCAGTAACCACGTTTCAGAAGATTGGGACGGTGAAGGTTGGCATCATAGGGTTGGGGGCAGGTACTCTGGCTGCTTACGCAAGGGATGGCGACGAGTTCCGCTTCTACGAGATTAATCCAACGGTTGAAGAGTTGGCGCGACGGTACTTCTACTATCTTTCCGGGGCCAAAGGGAAGGTGTCTGTTGTGATTGGCGACGGGCGGCTTTCACTCGAACGCGAGCCGATCCGGCACTATGACGTGCTTGCCGTGGACGCCTTTTCTGGTGACGCAATACCGGCTCACCTGCTGACAAAGCAGTCGTTTGAACTCTATTTCAAACACCTCAAGCCCGATGGCATTCTGGCGATTCATATTTCCAACAAGCACCTCAACCTTGGCCTGGTTGTGGAAGAATTGTGCAAGACGTTTGGCGTAAGCCGCGTTTTGATTGATGATGAAAAAACCGACCAGGAAGAAGACGAAGAACAAGTTTTCGGTTCCGACTGGGCGCTTGTGGCCACCAACCCGCGTTCCCTCGAATCACCTGAAATTAAAGACGCGGTGAAAGAACTACCATCACACACCAATATCAGGGTTTGGACGGACGACTATAATAACATTTTTCAGATATTGAAGTAGCGCAGGCTTCCAGCCTGCATTTTGTTTGATAAACGGCAGCAGGCTGGAAGCCTGCGCTACTCCAGCCTCTCCGCCAGCGCCTCTTTCGTGTAAAGTGAGGTATAGAGGCCGTTGAGACCCATGAGTTGTTCATGCCTGCCCTTTTCAACGATCATGCCATTCTGAATGACCAGAATCATGTCAAAGTCCCTCACGGCCGGTAATCTATGGGTCACGGCCAACAGCGTTCTTCCGGGAAAGTCTTTCCGGATATTTTTCATAATCGCGCCTTCCAGTCCGGCATCCACGGCAGAAAGACAATCATCCAAAATAATGATCGTGGGGTCTATGGCCAGTGCACGTGCAATGGTGATGCGTTGTTTTTGTCCCCCGGAAAGGTTGATGCCCCGCTCGCCCAAATAGCTGTCAAATTGGGCGGGGAGGGATTGTATTTCCTTATCGATGGCAGCCATGCGCGCGAATTTCAATGCCCTGTCGTTGCCGGCGCACACTTCTCCGCCAAATAATATGTTGTTGGCAATCTTTTCTGAAAAAAGAAAGGTGTCCTGCGGGACAAAACCGATATTCCTCCGCAAGGCCTTTATGTCCAATTCGTTAATATCTGTTCCGTCGATAAAGAGTTTCCGGTCTACCGTCGGCAACATACGGGGAATCAGACTTACCAGGGTTGACTTTCCACATCCGATGGGTCCTACAATGGCAACACGCTGTCCTGCGCTGATCTGCAAATTAATGCCTTTCAAAATCCATTCCTGTTGGCTGTGGTAGCGGAAGTGCAGGTCGCTGAATTCAATTTCGCCGCGAAATGTCTTTTGCTGTTTTCCGGTGCTTTTGACGATAATTTCGGGACTTTCTGCCATTACCTCGTCGATGCGTTTCATGGAGGCTACTCCGCGCTGCATGAGGGATAAACACCATCCCGAGGCGGTCATCGGCCAGACCATCATTGAAATATAGCGCTGAAAGGCCACGAGGGTTCCCAGGGTGATCGTCCCTTCAATCACCATCCTCCCGCCTACAAAGAGCAATAATACAATACCCATGTAGGTGATGAATTCGAATACCGGCGCCAGCAAAGATTGGGGGATGGCCAGCGCGAGGTTTTTTTGCATAAAATCCCTGCACAAGCCGTGCAACGCCGCATTTTCCTGCTGTGACATGTTGAAGGATTTTACGATGCGGATGCCGGACGCATTCTCCTGCACCTTTTCGCTGATCCTTGAAAACTGCTCCTGAACGCTGTGAAATCGTTTATCGATGACGTTTTTAATTTTATAAGCAATCAGCGGCGTCAGCAGCATCAGCAGAAACGTGTAGAGGGACAGCTTCGGGGACAGATAAATAATGATAGGCGGTATTACACAAAAATAAAATACGGCGTCCAGCCCAATCAATAATCCCGGACCTACCGCCATCCGGACGGCGCCAATATCATTGGTTGCCCGCGACATGAGGTCACCCGTCTTGTATTTTTGGAAAAATTTTCCGGAGAGGGTCTCGATGTATCCGAAAAATTTCATGCGGATGTCATAATCGCAGCGGAAAGACGTGCCGATAAAGTTCATTCTCCAGAGGTACCGGCACACTCCCTGGAAAAAACTCAGGAGGAGGAATAGTGTCGAAAGGAGGATAATTTTTGAAAGGTTTGCCTCTTTTGAAAGGATATCTAAGGCTTTTTTGATGATGAGGGGCGGAAAGATGTTAATGATATCGACGGTGACCAAGGACAGGGCGCCTATGATAAAGTACCGTTTGTATTGTTTTATAAATACCCTGTAGACGATGCTTTTTTCCCAAAATCCTCTCAATTTTCTGAACAAGGTATTCATTCCGGCTGCGATTTGTCGGAAACGTTTTTGCAGCGTATCAGTTTACACATATCCAAAAAGTTGACACGTCGTTCACTTATAACGGAAAGCCCTACCTCATTTAATAATTCGTGCAGGTCAACATGCTTGCCCAAACCGAGTTTATCTCTATACGGGGAAATAAATTTCTCAATGCGGTAGATGAATGGATGGTTGCTGCCTACGTAATTTAACAGGAAGATTTCGCCGTCCTTCTTCGTCACCCTTATAATTTCGCGTAAAGCCTTTAATGGTTCCGCTACTACCGTGATAACGTGCGATGCAATGACCTTATCAAAGGTGCTGTTCGCGAATGACATGGTTAATGCATCCATATTGTGCAGGCTAACATTCGATAGCCGGTGGTGTTGAATCTTGCGCTCGGCCTTTGCCAGCATGTCCCGGCTAATATCTATGCCCGTCACCCGCACGTCCCTTGGATATAAGGGCAGCGAGAGCCCCGTCCCCACGCCGACTTCAAGTATTGTTTCATGGGATTTCACGTCCATCATGTGGAGGGCGGTGTACCTCCCGTGTTCAAAAATCCTTCCAAAAAGGGAGTCGTAGCACCACGCATAAAGCGAATATACTTTTTTTGTGTGTTCACTCATAAAAGATTTAATTATAATAATCTGCCACGGTCGCGCAAATGTTGTCCTGTATTTTTCGCGCGTCACTAAGGCTCTTGACATTGTTGATTAAAAAAGAAAATGCAATGATATCGCCCGTTGCGGTATCAATATAACCGGAAAGCGCTGATACGGCAGCTATATAACCGGTTTTTGCGTGTACCTTGTTCCGGTACCGCGGGGAAACGATCCGGTGCTGTAAACCACCGTCAACGCCTGACGACGGCAAGGAGTTATAAAACACGTTTTTATAAGGGTGTTTATTCATATACGCAAGGATGGTGGTGATCATGTTAGGTGAAAGCCGGTTGCCTTTCGATAGACCACAGCCGTCCACAATTTGATATTCCTGAACGTCAAACCCCAGTTTCTTCATAAAGTCATTCAAAACCACAAGACCCGCCCGTAACGTGCCGCTTCCCTGTACGTGCGCGCCCAGCGTCTTGAGTATTTGCTCAGCATAAAAATTCTGACTGTTTTTGTTGGTAACGATCACCGTTTGTTCCATAGTAGAAACGGCGCCGGCAATCTCTTCCCCTTTCACAGAGGAAGAGTCCCCCTCATGTATCAAACGGGGCTGTCCGGTGACGGTAATTCCCTTTTTCCCCAGGGCTTCCTTGAAAACGGTAGCAAGATACAGGGACGGGTTGTGCACGGTTACCCATTGTTTTTCAGGCGCTGCATTAATCCAGAACTTGCCCTTAAGGGATATTTGATTTGTTCCCGGCTTTCGGCACAGCGAATAACCATGTTCTTTTTTATTTGCCGTATACGTGCAAGTATTCACGATGGTGGCATAAGCCGTGTTCGGCTCTACCAGGAGGGCAACCGTATCACCCGGTTTTTTGCTTGGGAGGATCGTTATGTCGACACAATTGTCATTAAAAGACAGCCCGCAGCTTGGGGCGCAGTACCATTGAGACAATTGGTTTGCCGGCCAGTTCGGATTGGTGTAATTACGGTCAAATACGGTATCATCCGCTACGATATCACCACATATCCTGCTGATACCCCTGCCCGCCACGGCATTTGCCCACGCCTCCGGAATAGCGGTAGTCTTTCCCTGGTAAAATCTGCCGGATAAATTGGGATCGCCGCTCCCTTTGATAACAAGATTTCCATGCAGATCACCCGAAGGGGTTATTGTGCCGTTTGCCGTCACGTACGTTTTGTACTCGAAATTGGGACCCAGATATTCCAGGGCGGCGGCGGTGGTCAGCAGCTTCATATTCGATGCAACACCAAACAATTCCCCGCCCCGGTGGTTTAAGATGGATGCGTTATTGCTAAGACAAACAACGCTAATACCGTAGGACGTATTTTTCAGGAGGGGGCTTTGGATTATAGCCTTCAAGCTTTCTTCGAGCATTGTCTGGTCTGATGCCATCGTTGTCAACGATAGGGCAGGCAATTGGCCAAAAGCAAGGAATAATGCTGTAAAATAATATAGAGACGCGGTAAATTTGTGTAGATTCATACAGCTTGCTGACAAGAAGGCAGTCTATTTCCTGCCTTTTGAGTATGGTTTAGGTTTCTTTTGCATTGATAAGGCAACGGGGGCAACCAAGATATCCTCTATTGTTTGCAAGATCGTTGTATGGTCCAGTGGTTTTAAAAGGAAGACAGTAGCGCCTGCCTTTAAAGAAGAGGATTCAACACGTTTTAGCTTCTGATCACTGATCATGATAGTGGGCATCGTTGCATAATATTTTTTTATTTCGTGCAAAATTTCCGTGCCGGGAACACCCTGCACCAGGGTACTTACGATAGCAATATCCATACTTCGTTCCTGAAGTATGGTTATTGCGACCTGTTTATTGAGGGCAACCTCCGTCTCGTAACCATACAGCTCGAATAAATCTCTTAACTCATCGACTGTTTGCCTTTCATCCTCTACAATCAATATCCTTGCAGAAGGCATATACTCCCTTTCAATAGATTCTTTGGTGGATTAATTATGCAAGGTATAGCAAAATGAGTGATAATCTTATGGAAAGAACATATCTACGCCCGTCACCTGAAAAAACTATCGGGTCATTCTTTGAATCTCCCTTTCAATGGTGCGTTTTTTAATATCATCGCGTTTGTCAACGGTTGTTTTTCCTCTGGCGAGCGCGATTTCAACCTTTACCAAACCTTCTTTAAAATAAAGGGATAATGGGATCAAGGTGCTGCCCTTTAGCTTGATCTTCCCCACAATTTTATCAATCTCTTTTCTATGTAAAAGGAGTTTTCGAACCCTTTTCGGTTCATGGTTTTCTCTGTTTCCCTGTTTGTATTGTCCAATATGCATTTCGTAGAGATAAATCTCGCCCTGGTTGATGGTGGCAAAGCTCTCGTTTATACTGACGTCCCGGTTTCTTACTGATTTAACCTCCGTTCCCGTAAGCACAATTCCAGCTTCAAATTTTTCAAGGATTTCATATTGGAAATATGCCTTCCTGTTTTTCGCAATAACGTCCATCATGGGTATTCCTAACAAAATATCTGGGAATCGTAACATATTGCTGCCGTTATTGCAAGGTCAATTTTAAGGCATGGCGGCAGAGGGGATTGTTTTATCCCAAAATGGGGGATAATGTCTCTAAAGAGGGGGGGGCAATACCCGGTTCCCGAAATGGGAAAAGGGATGGCAGGGCTTCAACTAATTATCCCTCATTCTTTCATAATTTCCTTTGCCTCTTCATGTGTGTAAAACTGTCCGGATTCCAACTGTTTTTGACCTTTTAATATTTTTTGTTTTACATAGAGGGATTCCATTATATCCTCTAAAGTAGAATTCTCAGGCATATTTTTTACGATTGATATTACAGACTCTTTAATTGTTGACATATAATCTCACCTCCATAGAGTTTTCTCTATTTTACCATGCTATCTCTTGAATGTCTTGGAAATGCTGATAGAATACAAGTAAATCAGAATACGCAAAAAAGGATAAAACTGGTAGAAACTCCACTACATTGTAGATGGAATTGCTTTTTCCCATGAGGTTTACAATATAGCAAACAACGAAGAAGATTGCAAGTTTTATGGGCAAAATTAAAAACCAAAGCAAGGGGCCACACCTTGATTAGTGATTTTTTTCATAATAGCCACAATAGCCGTGATACTTTTTGGTGTATGGTTTGTTGTTAGCGAAACCAGAAAACACCCTAAGCATCACTGAAACAAATGTGAGAGAGTTATGGGGGGTACATCCGGACTATGGATTCCATTACTAAATTTTTTTGTTGCAAAGATTAATGAAGCTTTGCTATATTAAAACACTAAATGTTCTGAGAAAAGAGGATAGTATATTGTTGTATCAGTGTTGATTGCAACATTGAATGGGTTATTTTATGAGTAAGGAATTAATATGATGACTAAAGACGTAAAAGAGAGGCTTATTCATGACCTCAGAATTCATGAAAGCGATACTGGTTCCCCTGAGGTGCAGGTAGCATTGTTGACAGAGCGGATTAATCATTTAAGCGATCATCTGAAAGAGCATAGAAAAGACCACACGTCGCGCAGGGGACTGCTTAAGATGGTCGGCCATAGGTCCGCATTGCTTAAATATTTGTCGAATAACGATATCGTAAGGTATAAAAAGCTTATAACCAAACTTGGTATACGAAAGTAAACCGGTATTGAGGAGGAGTTTTATAGAAAAATCTAAAAATGTATAAAAATTTAATATATTCATTCTTTTTGCTGGTCAAAGGCAAAATGTTGATAAATGAACAAGGCAGGAGGGGGTGAGATGGTTTATTGTAAAGTGGAAAAGCTGATCGGCAAAAGAGTGCTTAGCATAGAAGTCGGTAAAATAGCAAAACAGGCGGATGGCGCTGCGTTAGTGCAATACGGGGATACTATGGTTTTGGCGGCGGCCGTATCTTCACATGAAGATAAAGAAGACGCAGATTTTTTCCCTCTTACGATCGATTACCGTGAGAAGATGTATGCTACCGGTAAATTTCCAGGAGGCTTTTTTAAGCGAGAAGGAAGACCTACCTCAAAAGAAATATTAACCATGCGGTTAATAGATCGTCCTATCAGACCCCTCTTTCCAGAAACGTATCTTCGCGAAGTCCAGGTTATGTCGATGGTGCTTTCTGCAGATAAGGAGAACGATCCTGACGTCCTCGCTATGATTGCCGCATCTGCTGCCTTAACGGTTTCAAGTATTCCATTCCAGGGGCCTACAGGATCTGTAAGGGTCGGTCAGATAGACGGCTCGTTCGTTGTCAATCCAACCCACGAAGAACTTACCAAGAGCAATATCGATCTTGTCGTTTCAGGAACGGAAGAGGCCATTACTATGGTCGAATCTTCGAGCAAAGAAGTTCCAGAAGAGAGAATGGTGGATGCTATAATGTTTGGACATGCCTTTATCAAGGAGATTGTCCAGCTTCAGAAAGAACTTCTGGTAAAGTGCGGGAAAGAAAAACAACCGATACCTCCGTTGAAGGTCGATATGAAGCTCCTGGAGACAATTAAGAATAAATACCAGGCAGAAATAGGCACAAAGAACCTCACACCGGGAAAAGAAGAACGCAAAAATGCCTTGAACGAAATAGTAAAACGGATTATCGCCGAATATTGCACCGATGCGGAAGGCGCTCCTACCAAAAAGGCCATAAAGGCTATCTTTGAAAGAATTGAGACCACCGTTGTTCGTGAACAAATTATAAACGAGGGGAAAAGGCCCGATGGACGTGGACTCAACGATATCAGGCCAATCACCTGCGAGGTGGGATTGCTTCCAAGAACACACGGGTCTGCTCTATTCACCAGGGGTGAAACCCAGGCGCTTGTGGTAACCACGCTTGGCACCACCACGGATGAACAGAAAATAGATACCCTTGAGGATGAGTATTCTAAGAAATTTATGCTGGATTATAATTTCCCCCCATTTTGCGTAGGCGAGGTAAAGCCTTTGCGTGGGCCGGGCAGGCGCGAAATCGGGCATGGCGCGCTGGCTGAGAGGTCGCTAGCGGCCGTACTGCCTGCGCCAGGCAAATTCCCTTATACCATAAGAATCGTGTCCGATGTTATGGAGTCAAATGGCTCCTCATCAATGGCCACCGTTTGCGGTGGAACGCTGTCCATGATGGATGCAGGCGTTCCTATAACCGAACCGGTAGCCGGTATTGCCATGGGTTTGGTCAAAGAAAGTGAAAGGGTATGTATCTTGTCGGATATCCTGGGCACTGAAGATCACCTTGGCGACATGGATTTTAAGGTCGCAGGGACAAAACAAGGCGTCACGGCGTTGCAAATGGACATCAAAATCAGCGGCATAACGGAGAAAATTATGCGTGATGCCCTTAAGCAGGCAAAGGAAGGCCGATTGTTCATACTTGCCGAGCTTGCAAGGGTTATTGAGAAGCCGAGAGTACAAATATCCGTGTATGCCCCGAAGCTGGTTCAGATTAAAATTAATCCCGAGAAAATAGGCATGGTTATCGGGCCGGGCGGGAAAAACATCAAGAAGATACAGGAAGAAACGGGCGCAAAGATAGAGATTGAAGACGACGGCACGGTGTTTATCTCTTCAGCGGCTGCTGACTCCGTCGATAGAGCAAAGATATGGATAGAACGTATGACGGAAGAGGTGCAGGTTGGAAAGATATACACGGGAAAGGTACTTTCCATAAAGGAGTATGGGGCATTCGTTGAAATCTTTCCGGGTCACGACGGGTTGGTTCATATTTCTGAACTGTCAGATACCTACATCTCAAAGGTAGAAGAAGTGGTGCAGGTGGGTCAAGAGATTATGATAAAGGTGATCGGAATTGACGATCAAAAGAGGGTTAAACTAAGCAGAAAAGCCGCTCTCAAAGAAAAGGAGAAGGCATAAAGGGTAAAAAACACGTGGTTGTTTATGTCTGAATAGGTTTGTGTTGTAATTATTCAAATAGGAGAACAAGGTATATGGCATCAGGCAAGGTAAAGTGGTTTGACGCGAAAAAGGGTTTTGGTTTTATCGAGCAGAATGGTGGCGGAGACGTTTTCGTTCACTATTCGAGCATTGCAGGTGATGGATTCAAGACGTTGGAAGACGGGGAACAGGTGGAGTTCGACGTCGTAGAAGGGGCGAAGGGCTTGCAGGCTCAAAAAGTGATGCGCGTCACTTCCTAAAACAATATATAATCAACATCATTGAGCCAGGAAGAAGGCGCATGCGACTAACTTCCTGGCTCTTTTTTTTGGTCGGATAAACGTGATTTCGTATCTTATCGGCGCGGTAATAGCCATGGTTGTTTTTATTCCTGCCATTTTCTTTTACGTGCGAAGCGCCATTGAAAAGACCCGGAAACTGGAAAAACGGGCCATGAATTCTGAAAGATTGGCCTTTGTCGGTACGCTGGCAGGCGGGTTGGCTCATGAAATCAAGAATCCGTTAAGCATCCTTAACATCAACCTCCAGCTTCTCAAGGAAGATATTGATGAAATTCCGGGGGAAAACATCAAGAAGGCCCGGACAAAGATACAGGCCTTGCAAAAAGAGATTCTGCGGTTGGAGGAAATATTAAATGATTTTCTGCGGTTTGCAAAAGGGCAAAAACTGGAGCTTCAATACCTCGACATTAACGAGGTAATCGACGAACTGATTGATTTCATTAGCCCGGAAATAAAGCAAAAAAATATTGTGGTGCTGAAATGCTACGATACGAATATTCCCCGCTGCCGCATTGACGGCAATTTGATAAAGCAGGCGCTCTTAAACGTCATTATTAATGCGGAACAGGCCATGGAAAGCGGCGGCGAACTTATGATTCGCACGCGCAGAAATAAGGAACTTGTGCAAATAGACATAACGGACACGGGCACCGGCATCTGTAAAGACATCGTTGATAAAATATTTCAGGTGTATTTTTCCACGAAAATGATGGGGACGGGACTTGGTCTCCCAACAACAAAACGCATTATTGAAGAACACAAGGGGATGATCTCGGTGCAGAGCGAAGAAGGAAAAGGCACCAATTTTTCCATAGCGCTGCCTATACATTTAACAGTCGATTAAGCCATGATAGATCATACGGTTATTCTCGTTATTGACGATAAGGAAGACCACGCCAACGCCACTGCGGAGGCATTGCAGAAGGTTGGCCATAAATGCCAGGTTGCTACCAGCGGTAAAGAAGGATTGAAAATCATCGAAGAGGGTACGGTCTCGATTGTGATCACCGACCTGATGATGCACGACGTCGATGGCTTGCAAATACTCAGAGCCGTAAAAGAGCGGATACCGGAGGCCGAGGTCATCCTGATTACCGGCTACGGCACCATCGAAACGGCTGTAGACGCCATGCAAAAAGGGGCGGCAACCTATCTCTTAAAGCCCTTTAATATCAATCACCTGCGCGCGGAAGTAGCCAAGCTTGTTGAAAAGCAGGGACTTGTCAGAAGCAACCGGGAACTTCACAAGCAACTTGACGAAAAGTTCGGCCTGTCCGGCATTATCGGCAACAGCCCTAAGATGCAAAAGGTGCTCAACGTCGTCAAGCAAATCTCCGGCACCACCGCAACCATACTCATTACCGGTGAAAGCGGCACCGGCAAAGAGCTTATTGCCAAAATCATTCACAACAACAGCCCGCGAAAAAACAACACCCTGGTTATCTTAAACTCCGCGGCAATTCCGGAAAATCTCCTTGAAAGCGAACTCTTCGGACACGAAAAAGGCGCTTTTACCGGCGCGATGTACCAACGGAAGGGAAAATTCGAACATGCGCATCACGGCACATTGTTTTTGGACGAGGTCGGAGACATGCCCCTTTCCACCCAGGTCAAGTTATTGCGGGTGATTGAAGACGGGGTGATTACCCGCATCGGCAGCAATGATCCCGTCGAGGTGGACGTCCGCCTGATCGCCGCCACCAATCAGGACCTTGAAAAACTCATTAAAGAGGGGAAATTCCGGGAAGACCTGTATTTCAGGTTAAACGTTGTTTCCATAAAACTGCCCCTCCTGCGGGAGCGGTGTGAGGATATACCGCTGCTTATCGATACGTTTCTCCATGAATTTTCTCAAGTACACAACAAAAAGATATTGCAACTATCTCCCGATGCACGAAAAATTTTATACAAATATGCCTGGCCGGGCAACGTGCGCGAGTTGAGGAATTGCATAGAGAGTATGGTCGTGGTAAGCGCAAAGACCATACTGGACATAGATGACATACCTGACCACATATTCCAGCGCACCGACAAGGTGCCGGTGACTCCCGGATTAATCGCGGGAATGACCATTGATGACGTTGAAAAAGAACTTATCAAGATCACGCTGACCACGGTGAGTGGAAACAGGGAAGAGGCCGCAAAAATGCTTGGAATTGGCGAACGCACCCTGTACAGAAAACTTGACCTTTACGGACTGAAATAACCATGCTTGAGATCAGAATCTGTTCGAGTTGCAAAAGAAGCCTTTCAAGGAATGATATTGAGATGGGGCACGCTATTTTTCAAGAGGACGGGCGACTGTTCTGCAAAGAGTGTATCGCATCAAAGGTGCGGGAGGAAAAGGGTTATAACGAAAGCGAGTACGTAGCAGAATCACTGTTGAACGAAGTAAAGAACATCAACCGCACCCTGAACTACCACGGCGCATCATGGCTTAACATCCTGGCCTCCGTTATTCAATCCTTTGTATTCGGCTCGCTCATCCTGGCCTACATCAATCGTGGCAGCAATGCCGACTCGTATCTCTTGCTGTCCCTGGTATTCCAGGTGATGGCGTTGACTTTTTTTGTGATTAAGAAGTAGCAGGAAGTAGCTCAAACCTTTAGGTTTGATGGACATTGCGCTCGACACAGATACAGGTATTGTCAAGCGTTGTGTGGAGGTTTAGCGTGACGTACCATGCGAACGTTCATCAGGGCTGAAGCCCTGAGCTACAACAACGGCTTTTCTTGTAGCGCCGACCCTCGTGGCCGGCCAATGGCGGGGGATGTTCCCCGCGCTACGAGATTGCTTTGAATGTCCCTGATTATTCAACACAAAATTTTCGGCACCATCAAATCTATCCCCTCCCAGCGGGCTAACCTCCTGCCGCCGCCGATAATTGTTGCGCCAGGTCGAAAACTATTTTTTCAATGGCGTCTTCCACGGCTGGGCCATATTTGGGACCGGAGACCTTCCACCAACCGCCCTCTGTTTCAAAATCGACGACATCCACACTTTTTCCCTCCACAGATAGACTACGATCAAAAATGTTACGGGATTGTTTATCAAGGAAAGATACGTGCAGGGTTAAATAGTGCTTGCCGATGGCACGCCAGACAGATTCTTCAACGCCCAATTCCAGCCGTGATGTTGATAGAGACACGGTGATAATATTGTCCAATCCCGTCTTTTCCATAACGTCACCGGAGGGAAGTTCATTTAAGGGCGTGACCTTCGTAAATACCCGTTTTGCCATTTTTTCGATTTCTACCGCAAGAGGTTCACCTATCCGAAAGACGTAGTGGTGGTAGCCTGCAACGGCGTCCGACTGGTATTCATCCTGTTTAAAGTTGCGCAAGGCCGGGTCTATCAAAAGACCCACATGACGTGACAGCGGCTGCATCTCGTTTATACGCTTATCCAGTGTGGGTTCTATCCTTAACTTTATTCCACTGCTCGTAGCACAGCCTGCAATAAAAAATAGCGCCAACATGCCGAAATGTATTTTTTTCATAACAGCAATCTCCCTGTCTTATGTGTTAAACCCGCTCGTATGGGTAAAATAATTTTATGTACTCGTCCTGCGCAAACCGGTCTGTCATCCCTGCGATATAATCGCACACACCCTGATACAACCCTGCCTCTGCCACCCATAACTGGTATTCGGGGGGAAGCTGTTTGGGATTTTTCGTGAAGAGCGTAAATAATTCTTCCACGAACCGTTTTGCCTTAGCCGACATGCGGGCTACCCGGTAGTGCTGATAGACGTTTTTGAAGAGAAATTTCTGCAGTTCCTTTTTTTTCTCTGACAGTGCTTGTGAAAAGGAAATAAGCTGTTCCGGGCAATTTCTTACCTCTTTTACCGTTTTTATACCGTCGCGCGTAATTCTGGCCGTCGTGTTTTCAAGCAGGTCGATAACCTCCGTATTGATGATAGCCTTGATTGTTTGCGCTATCAAAATTTTGTGGTCATTGATCGTATATTTTTGCTTTACCTTTTTTTGTGTTTCCCGCCACAAATCGATTGATTGCAAATCGCCGTCCGTTATGATGCCTGCCTTCAGGCCGTCGTCAAGGTCGTGGTTGTCGTAGGCAATGGAGTCCGCCTTGTCGACGATTTGCGCCTCGAGGAGCGGCTGCTCATTTGCATTGTACTCTGTTACGTAAGAATTGTTGTCGTAAGGTGAAATGTGTTTTACGATAGACTCTTTTAGCTCCCACGAGAGATTCAACCCCGGAAAATCAGGGTATTTCCGCTCAAGGATATCAACGACACGCAGTCCGTGCAGGTTATGTTCAAACCCGCCGTGGCCTTGCATCAGCTTTCTGAGGGCATCCTCACCGGAATGGCCGAAAGGCGTATGTCCCAGGTCGTGCGCCAGAGAAATGGCCTCTGCAATGTCCTCGTTAAGATTCAGGGCGCGGGCAATGCTTCGGGCGATCTGCGAAACCTCGATGGTATGTGTTAACCGCGTGCGATAATAATCGCCCTCGTGATTAACGAATACCTGGGTTTTATATTCAAGACGGCGAAAGGCCGTGGAATGGATAATGCGGTCGCGGTCACGTTGGTAAACGCTGCGGTAGAAATGCTCCTCCTCCGGGTATTTCCTGCCCCTTGAATCCTTGCTTTTCATTGCATACGGGGCAAGTTCTCGTTCTTCGCGCTCTTCTATTTCTTTTCTTGTTAGCATAGTGGTGGTAGATTGAGTTAAGCCGGGCACGGATAAATCCGTGCCTGCATTTTTTGTCATCGGCTCTGTAGGCCCGGTTTTAACGGTGCCAGCCCAAAAACCGCTCAAATAAAATGAGAAATGTTCCTCTGTCCCGGTCTGTGGGTACGTGGTTGGGTAGGGCAAGACGAAACCAAACACCGGCTATTCAAAAAGTTGGGTTTCGACACCGTTCAAAAATCCTTTTCGGGGCTGCTGGCCTTTGCGTAAAGCCTTCGGGGAATACGCCCGGAAAGGTATGCCAGACGTCCGGATTCACAAGCCAGCTTCATAGCCTTTGCCATACGAACCGGGTCTTTTGCAAGGGCGATTCCCGAATTGAGCAAAACGCCTTCACAGCCAAGTTCCATCGCAATGGCCACGTCCGACGCCGTGCCGACCCCTGCATCAACAATAATCGGTACCTTCGCCGATTCGAGGATGATCCGTATGTTGTTTTTGTTTAAGACCCCCTGGCCTGAACCGATCGGTGAACCGGCAGGCATAACGCAGGTAGCGCCTGCATCCTCCAGTTTTCTTGCAACAATCGGGTCGTCCGAGGTGTACACCAGCACGGTAAAACCTTCTTTTACCAGCGTTTGCGTGGCCTTTAAGGTCTCGATAGGGTCCGGCAGGAGCGTCCTTTCGTCAGCAAGCACCTCCAGCTTGATCATGTCCGACATGCCGACTTCCCGCGCCAGACGGGCAACCCGGATTGCCTCATCGGCGGAGTAACAGCCAGCAGTGTTCGGCAATATGACGTATTTTTTTGTGTCAATATAATCAAGAAGAGAGGTCGTCTCGTTAATTTTTACCCTTCGGACGGCTACCGTAACGACCTCTGTGCCGCTTGCTTCCAGGGCGTCGGCCATCGCCTCCATCGAGGAGTACTTGCCGGTGCCCACAAACAGACGGGAGGTAAATTCATACTTCCCGATCTTAAGTTTTTTGTCTTCCATACTATTTCCCTTCTTATCCGCCGCCAACAAAGGTTACCACCTCCAATACGTCAGTATCTTTTAATACCCGATTGGAAAACTCTTTTTTCGGAACAATGTGTGAGTTCAATTCTACCGCTGTGCGGCGCTTGTCGATTTTAAACAAATCAAGCAAACCTTCTAAAGTAGTTCCTTCAGGACACGCCTTTGTTTCGCCGTTTAAAGTAATTTTCATGTCAAATTCTGTGATTCCAAACGTTTTTTAACCAATCTGCAAATCAGCCTCCACGAATGTTCAATCGTAACTTATCAACAAACAAAATGCAATGGAAAAGAAGGTTTGACAAGGGGACGCATTCCGCATATAATTTTTACTCGTTTCACGTTGAATTTCCGCCAAAGACACGGGATAAATCCGGGGGTGGAAATACCAGGCAAGTGCGATTTTCCTCTCTATAAAAAGGGTTTGGATAGATACATCCACCGCAACACACCCAAACCTTTCTTACCAGGGGGAAGTTTCGAAGATTGCTGCCGGACAGCAAATTTTAGGAGTATTTTATCGTGACAAACCCTTCCGTAGCAAAATATGCAAACGAAATCCATCAGGTCATAAAGAGCCATCACCGCTTTCTTCTTACCACGCACGTGCGCGCGGACGGGGATGGCATCGGCGCTGAAATCGCCTTGTTTCATTTGTTGAAGAACATGGGGAAATCCGTTTCTATCGTTAACGACTCCCTTATTCCACAAATCTACAAATTCATCACCCCTTCGTCCGGTATGTACGTCTATCCGGACGCTCCTCATGATAAACCGGAGGTGGTGTTTGCCCTGGATTGTCCCACCCTTGAACGGCTTGGTAAAACGACGGGCATGTTCCCCGAAGGTGTGGTAATTGTCAATATCGACCATCACATCGCAAATGAGAATTTTGGAAAAATCAATTGGGTCGCCGATGATATGTGCGCAACGGGGGACGTTGTTTTGCAGCTCCTCAGAGAGATGAAGGTCGATATTACCCCTGATATGGCTACGGCCCTGTACGTGTCCATCGTGACGGACACGGGAAGGTTCACCCATTCCAATACGACGTCGTCCACCCTTCGGTCCGCGGCATTCCTTATCGAATGCGGTGCCAGGCATACCGATATAACCAGGTGTGTTTATAGCGCCAACTCCTATAATTTAATACAGCTCAATGCCCAGTCGCTTGCCACTATCAGGCTTCACCTGGGGAATCGGGTCGCTACTATCTGGTTGACGAGGGAAATGCTGGAAAAAACCAAGGTGAATGCGATAGACACGCACGATTTTGCCGATATTCCCAGTTCAATTGAAGGCGTTGCCGTTGGCGTGCTGCTTCGCGAGATGACAAAACCTGATTGGGTTAAGGTGAGCTTGAGAAGTCAGAATGGACTGCAAGTGAATACCATCGCCCAAAAATATGGCGGAGGGGGACACAAATACGCGGCAGGCTGCGAGATACAGGGCAGCATCGAAGCCGTGCAGCAGACGATCATTCGTGAATTGGAGAAGGTGTTACCGCAAAAATCGTAGTGTAGAATTCAAGACGAAAATGGGTATTCATAGAAAAGGGGTGGTTGAAGCGATGAAGAAGTTCCGTCCCCCCTAGCCCCGGTGACCTTTCTTTACCATGCCCCGTTAGGGGCAACACAATAGTGGCCCACTGCGTAAGCGGTGGGAAAGCTCAGACAAATGAAAAAATTATCCGAATTGCAGGATGCGCAGATACATAGCCTGGATGACGTAAAAAGAGGATTGTCGTCACTGCTTAGTTCCGTTAAGGCAAGAGTTGAGATGGAAAAGGGGTTTGGTGTCGATGCCTTTATTGTCACCAGGCAAAACAAGGCCGTGAGCCCAGCCTTGAATTCTTCCGCGAAACCCATTCTTACCGAAACTTTCGTAGCCACAGCATCTCCCGGAGGACAAACACTATTGAACAAAGAGCAAATTCAGCTTTTAGAAAATCTGAGGAACGAGACCGTCGGCTGCCAGAAATGTTCCCTGTCAAAAACGCGGACGAACCTTGTCTTTGGCGTTGGTAATCATAAGGCCGAACTTATGTTTGTGGGCGAGGCGCCGGGACGGGACGAAGACCTGCAGGGAGAGCCGTTTGTCGGGAGGGCAGGGCAGTTGCTCACAAAGATAATCGA
Source organism: uncultured candidatus Brocadiaceae bacterium (assembly GCA_964372185.1). Lineage (GTDB taxonomy): Bacteria > Planctomycetota > Brocadiia > Brocadiales > Brocadiaceae > JACVXV01. Next base: position 1,242 of record CAYJPZ010000037.1, on the reverse strand, counting down.
GGCCATTGGTATGAAACGAACCGATGTTTACATTGCGAACGTCCTGAAATGCCGCCCGCCGGGCAATCGCAATCCCCTGCCTGAAGAAATCGTGCTTTGCATGCCGTATCTTATTAAACAGATCGATATAATCAAACCAAAGGTTTTGTGCGCGTTAGGGACATTTGCCGCACAGACGCTTCTCAATACGAAGGCCCCCGTTGGCACCTTAAGGGGTAGGTTTCACGAGTATCAGGGCATTCCGATGATGGTCACCTACCATCCGGCCTATCTCCTGAGAAATCCGAATGACAAGGCGAAGGTGTGGGAAGATATGAAGAAGGTGCGTGACTTCCTCGCCGGAACATTGTCCGGCGTAATCACAACCAAATCCGGCTGATCTTCCTCCAATGTTTTCATAAAAAGCGATTATCCTCTCTATCCTTCATCCAGCGCCGTCCGTATTTTCCTCAAAAACTCCACCGGTGACGTTTTACCCGATTTCAGGATGCGAGGATTTTTCCCGACAGCATCTTCCCGTGCGTATCTGGATTAATCAGCCTGAAGAGGCGAACGGCGATCAGACCTTACTCGGTGCGTTGGGTTCATTGTCAGAATCAATCGAACTGAAGGAAGGATTATCCGTTGGCGCGGTATGGTGCGTAAGTCAGGTTGCGAGGGAATTGGGAATAGAGAAATCGCCGGGGAATGACTTCCAGGGAAAGCTTGCGATGTGGCAGGTAATAGCACAGGTGATAAACCAGGGTTCAAGGCTGTCTGCGGTAAGGCTTGCGCAGGTACACGCCACGGGTGAGGTTTTGGATTTAAAAAGAGGTTTTGGCGAGAATGACCTGTACGAGAATTGGCATGGTTGGCAGAGAACCAGGGATAGATAGAGCAAATACTTTTTGAGTTAAGAGGGGGTGGGAAAAAGCCGAAGCTGTTCTTGTACGATGTGACAAGCAGTTATTTAGAGGGAGAGCAAAATTATTTTGGGGCGTATGGGTATAATCGAGACGGCAAGAAGGGAAAGAAGCAGATAGTCATTGGACTCTTATGTGATGAGGCGGGAGAGGCGGTATCGACGGAGGTATTTTCCGGTAACACCCAAGACACCCAAACATTCATGCCACAGGTAAGAAAAGTTGCGGAGCGGTTTGGCTGCAAAGAGGTAACACGGGTAGGTGGTCGGGGTATGATAAAAACGTTGCAAATCGAGCAATTGCCGGAAGGATTCCACTACATAACGGCAATAACCAAGCC
>CAYJPZ010000036.1:0-25104 GCA_964372185.1 uncultured candidatus Brocadiaceae bacterium | reverse complement strand
CCCAACTGCGCTACAGCCCCACCCTGATGCTTCCCGGTTATCTAAAGGTGATACCCGGAAAGAATATACGCTCCGTTTACATTGTTACTATTCGTGGGAATAAAGTAACATGATACCTATGTATTGTCAAGGTTTTTCAATACAAGAGGTGTTTGTGCTTAAAAGTATTTGACCTGTCTCAAGGATTCTGCTAAGATTGACGAATTATTGAAAATCCAAAGGAGAAAGAGAGAAGGGGAGAAGTTAAGCGGTTGCCGGAGGCTTTTCCCTGTCTCTCTTTCTCCTTACTATTTTTCGGATATTGGGCAGACCTTACTTATTTCGCTTTTGGAGAAAAAACAGATTATGGCTGACGAATTAACGTATGCTTTGATTACACCTTACAGTCTTTTAAAAAGCCGTACAGGCGGTATTTTGGGACGATTGCTTTCTCTTACAAACCTGGAACTCGTTGGGGCAACCATGTTCGCCCCCAGCGACTCCTTTGTTGAGAAATACTGTGCAACTATTGAAGAACAGGATACCAAACCGGCGTGGAAGAAGGTTATGACGAACTATGTGAACAGCAACTTCCGCAAGGAAAACAAGTTCAGAATTACGAACAGAACCTTGCTGCTCTTCTTTCGGGGGAACCATGCCATTGAAAAACTTAAGGACGACGTAATCGGCCCCATCACCAGCTTTCAGGGACACACCATCCGGGGCAGTTTCGGTGATTACGTGGAGCGTGCAGACGGTACGGTAGAGTATTTTGAACCCGCCGTTTTAACTTCCGCCGACCCGGTAACGAATAATAAGCAACTGGCCTTGTTTGCGGAACACATGACGACGGATGGAGGGGTTCTTGAGGACATCGTAAAATTCCCCGAAGGGACGAAACCGGAAACAACCCTGGTTATCCTAAAGCCATTTGAGGAGCGTAGCCCCCTGCCCGGAAATATCATCGATATGTTTTCAAGAACGGGCCTGTATATTGTGGGCATGAAGCTTCTGCGGTTGAGCATTGATCAGGCCAATGAATTTTACGGCCCGCTTGTTGACATTTTCAGGGAAAAACTGAAACCCAAACCTGAAAAAATTGCCGAAAAACTACGGGAAGGTTTTAAATCCACCTTTTCCTTTGAAGTGCCGGCTTCCGTCGTTAACAACCACGCCGAGCAATTATCCGAGCAGTTAAAAGATATGAATGCCAGACATGAATTCAATAAAATCGTCCAGTACATGACGGGTTTGGATCCGGAAAAGGCAAGCCAGGCCGAAAAGGCAAAACCGGGAACGGCGCGCTGTCTTGCCATCTTGTATCGCGGACCTGACGCAATCTTAAAGATCAGGAACATCCTCGGCCCCACAAACTCAAAACAAGGCGAACCAGGCAAAATCCGCAGGATTTACGGCGAAGACATCATGAAGAACGCCGCACACGCCTCAGATGCCGTTGAAAATGCGGAAAGGGAACGAAAAATTATCGGTCTTCGGGATAACAAAGGGCGATGCGAGATGAAGGAGTTAATCGAAAATTATCTGCAAAAAAACAAATGAGGATGTATGGTTATCCATAAGCTCAACGTTGGCCCTTTGCAGGTGTGCTGTTATATCGTTGTAGATAGCGCTTCTTCCGAAACTATCGTTATCGACCCCGGTGCGGACGCGGAAGCTATCACTGCGTTTATTATGGAACGGCGGCTGATCCCCCGGTTGGTGGTCATTACGCACGGGCATGGAGACCACATTGGCGCCAATGCGGCGCTAAAAAAGGCGTTTCCGGACATACAGATATGCGTTCATGAGGAAGACCAGGATATGCTGCCGTACCCGGCAAAAAATCTCTCCATCCTTGCCGCCTTTTTTGGAGGCTCTACGGTACGCTCCCCTCTGGCAGACCGGTTTTTAAAGGACGGAGACGTGGTTTCCATTAAGGGATGCGACTTTGAGATAATCCACACACCGGGACACACCCGCGGTGGAATATGTTTGTTCAGTAAAAACCGGGCGGGTGAATCCCCCCCCGTGTTGTTTTCAGGCGACACCCTTTTTAAGGATGGCATTGGAAGAACGGACTTTCCCGGTTGCAGCCAGGAACGGCTGATTCAGGCCATCAGGGAACGGTTGTTTGTGCTTGATGAAAAGACGGTTGTCTATCCGGGTCATGGACAATCCACGACTATTGCAGAAGAGAAAAGAAACAACCCTTTTTTGAGATAACGCAACTACTCCAGTTAAAAAAACGAAGAAGCTGGATATCTAAAAATGTTAGAATTTCTACAGATTTTCGAGGTGAACAGTTGCAGGTAATGATTTTTAATGTGCTACTATTAAGGTTCTCACAGCAAGCGAGGTAAATGCGCATGGGTGAAAGAAGAGAAAACATAAAAGACTTATTCATCGAAGAAGAGATGAAGGATTCATACCTCAGTTACGCGATGAGCGTTATCATGAGCCGCGCGCTTCCGGACGTGAGGGACGGCCTGAAGCCGTCGCAGAGACGTATCCTTGTCGCCATGAACGACCTGAGTTTGGGTCCCCGTTCCAAGTTCAGGAAATGCGCGAAAATCGCCGGCGATACCACGGGAAATTATCACCCGCACGGCGAGCAGGTGGTTTATCCCACCCTCGTTCGTATGGCGCAGGATTTTAATTTCCGGTATCCCCTCGTCGACGGCCAGGGAAACTTCGGCTCGATAGACGGCGATCCGCCCGCAGCCATGCGTTACACAGAGGCCCGTATGACGGAAGTGACCATGATTCTTATGGAAGATCTGGAAAAGAACACGGTTGACTATGTGCCGAATTATGACGATACCCGCACGGAACCCGTCGTCCTTCCTTCTAAATTTCCCAATCTGCTTTGCAATGGATGTTCTGGTATTGCCGTCGGCATGGCCACCAGCATCCCACCCCACAACGTTAATGAAATTTGCGATGGCATGCTTATGATTATTAACAACCCGGACGTTACCATCGATGAATTAATGGAGATTATCAAAGGACCTGATTTCCCGACGGGGGCGTTAATTTGCGGGACGAATGGAATCAAGGAAGGCTATCGCACGGGACGCGGAACGATTACTGTCCGCGCGCGGGCACACGTGGAAACGACAAAAACCGGAAAGAAAAGCATCGTGGTGACCGAGATACCCTATCAGCTTAACCGGGATAACATACTCGAAAGACTCGCGGAACTGGTGCGGGAAGAGCTGATCAAGGGCATTTCCGACATTCGTAATGAAAGCGACCGGCAAGGCAGCCGGCTGGTTATCGACTTAAAAAAAGGCGAAGAAGAGGAGGTGGTCTTAAACCAGTTATATAAGCACACCAAACTCCAGGACAGTTTTAGTATCATCATGATCGCCCTCGTAAACAACCGCCCGGAAACGCTTAACCTGAAACAAATGCTGGTTCACTATATCGAACACCGCAAGGTCGTCATCATTCGCAGGACAAAATATCTTCTGGAGAGGGCGCAGGCCAGGGCGCACATTTTGGAAGGATTAAGGATTGCCCTTCAAAATATTGACGAAATCATCAAATTGATAAAATCCTCCGAATCGGTGGATCACGCGCGGCAGGGGTTAATAAGCCGGTTCTCCCTTTCGGAAATACAGGCCAACGCCATCCTGGATATGAAGCTTCAAAGGTTAACCGGGCTTGAGCAGGAAAAGATAGAGGAAGAGTATAAAAAAATATGTGCTGAGATTAAGGAATACCAGGCTATTTTGTCGCAAGACAAGCTGGTGCTGAACATCATCAAAAATGACATCCTTGAAATTAAAGACCGCTTTGGGGACAAACGGCGCACCGAGATTGTAAGCGCCGTCGGCGATTTTAACCTGGAAGACCTCATTGCGGAGGAAAACGTCGTCGTTATCATCAGCCACGAGGGATACATCAAGCGGCTGCCCCTTGACGCTTATCGGAAGCAGCACAGAGGCGGCAAAGGCGTCAGCGGCTCAGAAATGAAAGAAGGGGATTTTATTGAGAACCTCTTTGTCGCTTCGACGCATGATTACATCCTTTTCTTTACCGATCAGGGACGGGTTTACTGGCAGAAGGTTTATGACATCCCGCAGATGGGCAAGGCTGCCAAGGGTCGGGCAATTATCAACCTCCTGGAGCTAAAAGAAGGGGAAGGCGTGACATCCCTTATTCCCGTGCGGAACTTCGATGAACGCCAGCTCGTAATGGCAACCGGCAATGGAACGATTAAAAAGACGGTATTGAGCGCTTACGGCAACCCGAAAAAAGGCGGCATTATCGCAATTAATCTGGACGAGGGCGACAAGCTGATTGGAGTTAAACTGACAAGCGGCAAGCAGGACATCATCCTCGGCACCGAACAAGGAAAGGCCATCCGGTTTTCGGAAGAAGACGTCAGGACGATGGGACGCGTAACGCATGGAGTGAAAGGCATCACATTGAAAGATGACGACAAGGTGAGGGGCATGGTAGTTGTTGATGAGAACGCCACCCTGCTCACCGTCTGCGCAAATGGTTTCGGAAAACGCACCGATTTCTCGGAGTATCCTGCTCACCACAGAGGGGGACAAGGTGTTATAAACATCAAGACTACCGACCGAAATGGAAACGTTGTTGCGCTCATAGACGTCATGGATACGGATGAGTTGATTATGATTACCGCAAAGGGCATGGTTATCCGCACATCGGTGAGAACCATCCGTTCCATAGGGAGAAACACCCAGGGCGTTACACTCTTTTCCGTAGAGGAGGGAGACAAGCTTGTTTCTGTGGCACGTGTTGTTCCTGAGGAACCAAATTCGGATGATGATACCGGGGTTGCCGTACCGGGAGAAGCTAACGGTAGCGCTGTACCGGAAAAAACGGAAGAGTAAGGATGCTCACCGTGCAATAGGCATAAAACCACGATAGTGTAATGATTCACCGCAGAGGGCGCGGAGAACGCAGAGAAATACAACGCAAGAGAAAACATCATTCTGGATTCAGGAAAAACATTGAATGCTACTCGGGTGAATTAAAAACTTTATACGTAGTTTATCTTCACAAATGAGTCGAGTCTTGAAAAGAACTACCGGAACCACAGATTACGCGGATTACACAGATAAAACCACAAAGCCATAAAGAGGCCTCTGTGTCTTTGTGTGACTACTTCTCTTATTGATAAAAAAATTTTTGCTGAAAATGTCGAAATATTTCTTCTAAGACACTACTTCTTACTCCTTTTTAACCCTTGTGATTCATAAAAACTTGCAAAAAAAAGAAGTTTTTACAGGGTAATACTATAATCCACAATCTGTGTAATCTGTGAAATCTGTGGTTCCGTGCCATGTTTCTCATGATGTTCGCCAAAACGAGGTTGCCTTGACGCCCCCCGACATAAATAACATCATTATCCGTTCGCCCAACTGGGTGGGCGACGTTGTCATGGCAACACCTGCCTTCCGGTGTATCAGAGAATCATTTCCTGCCGCCAAAATAACCGTCGCCTTGAAACCTTACGTAATAAAGCTTATCGAAGGTTCTCCCTGGTTTGACGAAATAATGCTCCTGGATAAAAACACCCCTTCCCTTGCCGTCATAAAACAAATCCGCTCTAAAAAATATGACCTCGGCTTTCTGTTTCCCAATTCCTTTAGCTCGGCGCTCGCGTTTTGGCTGGGTGGGGTAAAGCGGCGGGTAGGATATAAACGGGACGCCCGTTCATGGCTCCTGACCGATAGCGTTCCGCGACTATCTGAACATGGGCGTTTTCTGCCCACCTACATGGGGGACTACTACCTCCGTCTGTGTGCGAAGGTGGGATGCAAACCGCATTCGAAGGAATTAGAATTGTTTGTTTCCCTTGAAGCGCAACAGCGTGTGAAGGAAATCTTTGAAAAACACCGCCTTAATAATGGACACCCCCTCATCCTCATAAATCCAGGCGCGGCGTACGGCTCTTCGAAATGCTGGACGGCTGAAGGATTCGCCGGAACGGCAGATCTTATAAGGGAACGATTGGAATGTAATATAGCCGTTTCCTGCGCGCCTCATGAACAAAAGCTCGCCACGGATATTATTTCTCGGGCAAAATCAAAGGTGATCAATCTGGTAAATGAAATCGGAACACTGGACGTCCTCAAGGCGCTCGTTAAAAGGTGCGCCTTATTAATCACCGTGGACTCCGGTCCCCGACACATTGCCGTAGCCTTCAAAAGACCCGTCATAACGCTGATGGGCCCAAATGACCCGCGTTACACGGCATCACCTGCCGAGATTGGAAAAGTAATTAGGGCAGACGTGGATTGCCTGGCGTGCCATCTTAAGACGTGTCCGAAAGACCACCGGTGTATGACGCAGATAAAGCCGGAAAGGGTTGCTCAGGCGGGATTGGCACTACTGTAACACCGGATCTAGCAGTTTAAACGGCTTAATCCGTTTAAACTGTTATGCCCTACTTAAATAACCAGTACACATAAACACCATACCCGCTTAGCAAAAACAGCCCTTGCAGGCGGGTAAGCACAAATTTCCAGGTGATGAGGGGTACGAGGAATATGCTGAAGAAAAGCATTACGGGCATATCCAGTCGGAGAGAGTCGGGGTTGACCAGTATCGGTTGAATCGTTGCGGCAACCCCCAGCACGGCCAGGATATTAAAGATATTACTGCCCACTATATTGCCAACGCTGATATCCGCCTCTTTGCGGATGCTGGCAACCATGGAAGTGGCCAACTCGGGAAGCGAGGTGCCTACGGCAATAACGGTAAGCCCTATGACAAGCTCGCTTATACCCACGACCTTCGCGATGTAAACCGCAGAGTGGACAAGCAGGTGTGCCCCTACAACAAGCGTCCCAAGCCCTATAATAATCAATACAATGTCCTTCTTTATACCGTTGTGCGTTACGCCTATTAACTCTTCAAATTCCTCAAATTCCTTTTCAACGGTCTTAGAATCCTTTAAAGCGGCAAAGTATATGTAAAAAATATAAGCAATGATACCCACGAAAAGGGCTACCCCTTCCCAACGGCTCAGAACACCATCCCAACTCATGAAATATAAAAGGCAGGAACAGCCTATCATAATAGACATGTCCCGGCTGAGGAGTTTCATATCAATTTTGAGTGGACGAACGAGGGCCGATAGTCCCAGGATAAGGGCGATATTGGCAATGTTACTTCCTACGATATTGCCAACTGCAATATCATTGAAATGCTTAATACCGGCAAGCACGCTGGTGACAAGTTCGGGAGTGGACGTGCCAAAAGCCACTATCGTGAGACCTATCACGATTGGTTTGATATGTAAGGCATTCGCGAATCTCGCCGAACCGGTAACGAGCCATTCCGCCCCGTAATAGAGTCCCACAAGACCCACCAAAAGTAAAATAATTTGCAACGTCATAAAATCTTTATGTTTTTACAATGTCATTAAGAGAAAAGCAAGATATAAGGTAACAATGGGTGTTAGATTATCAAAATTTACACGGCAATGCTACTTAAATTTTTCCCAAAATAACATGGCAATACGGAGGCCTTCCCTGCTTTTCATTAATGCCGGTTGAACTGTTTACGGTTTCCTTTACTGGCGGCTTGTAGAGTAAGTTTAATTCGTTGACACCACTTTTAAAAACCGTTATAGTTGAATTCGAAAAATTTGGTGTCATTACGTCAATTACAACGCATACACTTCTTTCGTTGGCAAATTGACTTGTCTTAAGGTTTTGCAATGATGCTTGTTTGTTTTTTTACAGCGAAAGGGTTTGTATGATATCTATTGAGGACTTCTTAAAGGTTGATCTGCGCGTTGCCACGGTGCTTCACGCAGAACCGCATCCCAATGCGGATAAACTGCTTATCCTGAAGATTGATGCAGGCGACGGCATGGAAGGCCGGCAGATTGTGGCGGGGATTCGTAAACATTACCAACCGGAAGACCTTATTGGAAAGAAAATTGTTATTGTGAACAACCTTGCCCCTGCCATTCTCAGGGGCGTTGAAAGCCAGGGAATGTTGCTGGCCGCGAAGGATGGGGATATGTTGACAGTCCTAACAACGGAGAAGGATATAAAACCGGGGTCGAAGATACAATAGCGCGGAGCGGTTGCAACCAAAAGGGTTTAACTGCAAAAGACGCGAAAGAATTTTCAAAAAAGTAACACTTTAGTGTTTTCAAGAAACCAAAATGTTACAAAAAAAGAAGTTTTTCACGGCGTAATACTATTAAGGACGCCTTTTATGGTGTGCCGTATTATTGTTTGCAAATAATGACAGATCAACCATGCTGCAGGAGTTATACATAACCAATTTCGTACTGATTGATAAAGTAACCCTTAATCTTTGCGAACGGCTGAACATATTTAGCGGCGCGACGGGTGTCGGAAAATCGCTCATTTTAGGGGCGCTTAACTTTATTCTCGGCGGACGCGCGACCGCAGACGTTGTGCAAACCGGCAAAGACGAGGCTACGGTAATCGGCAAATTTTACATCAATAATAAACGGATTTTAAAGGCCATCAAGTCGGTATCGAACAACCCGGATATCGAAGAAGATATTTTGATTCAAAGGAGCATAGACAAGAACGGGCGAAGCAGATGCCGGTTAAACGACGTCCCCATTACGGTATCCCTGCTAAAAGACGTCGGTGATCTGCTGGTTAACATCCATGGACAGCACGAGCATGAGGCGTTGTTGCAAGGGATCAACCAATTATACATCCTTGACGACTTTGCGGGAACAACATCGCTGCGGGAAGAGTTTTCCAAACTTTTTCAGCAGACAACAGAAAAAGTCGGGCTGCGTGATGACCTGAAAAATAGTTTACAGGAACGAAGGCAAAAAATCGACTTGTACGCCTTTCAAGTTGATGAAATTGACAAGGCGCAACTCAAACCGGGTGAAACGGAAGAACTGGAACGCGAGAGAGGCCTGCTCAGCAACGCCGAAAAAATCCACAGCAGCGTCACATCCTGCTATGAGCATCTTTATGAGTCTTCGGACGCCGTTGTTGAAAGGTTAAAATCGATACTGCGCGAGTTGCAATTTGCCTCGAAATATGATGACACCATTAATAAGATATCCGATGCCTGCTCCCAGTCGCTCTTTCAATTGGAAGATGCAGCTTTTTCCCTGGGAAAATACAAGGAAGGTTTTAATTATGACCCTCAGCGGCTGGAATACATCGAAGAGCGTTTGAGCACAATCCGGAAGCTAAAGTCGAAATACGGAAACACGGTAGAAGCGCTTTTATCGTATCGTAATGAAGTAGCAGAAAAACTAAAACAGCTTTCAGAAGAGGGAACAACGGCTGACCAAATAGAGAAAGAATTGGGAGAGCTATCCAAATCGTTAAAAAACAAGGGAGATGAATTAACCCGGCGGCGGCTCTCGGCTGCGGGGAAATTAATCCCCCTTATCAATGATGAGATTCACGACCTCGGCATGCCGCATGGACGTTTTTCCGTGCAAATCACGTCTCCTTCTTTGAATCAAGATGGGGATTTTGACGTCCTTGCCTCGAACAGTTATGGCTTTGATCAGGTGGATTTTCTGATCTCCCCAAACCCGGGTGAGGATTTAAAACCCCTGAGGAAGATTGCATCAGGCGGCGAGATATCACGGGTTATGCTGGCGCTCAAACACCAGTTGGCAAAGGTGGACAGCACCCCCGTCCTGGTATTTGATGAGATCGACGCAAATATTGGCGGCAGGATGGGCGAAATAATTGGTGAAAAGTTGTGCAGTATCGCATCCTCACGGCAGGTAATTTGTATTACCCATCTCCCCCAAATTGCCAGTTATGCAGATGAGCAGTGGAAGGTAAGCAAGGTGGTAAAAAACGGCAAAACGTATTCCACCGTTGAGCATCTATCGGGCGAGACACGCCTTGAGGAAATTGCCGATATGATCAGAGGCAATGAAAAGACGGATATTACACGAAAACAGGCGCAGGAGATGCTGCGGGACGCGAAGCGGAAGGCTAAAAACAGGGGTTAGGTGAGAATTTTTTTCGCCACGAATTTACACGAATGGGCACGAATAAAAGGAAAAACGTTTTTTACCAGTCTGAGGTGTTGCTTCGCCAGGATTGCATTTAGGAAGAGGTGTTACCATGGGATTATTGAAAGAAATCAGTATAGAGGCGATAAAAAAATTGCCTGATAAGTGCTCTTTAGAAGACATAATGCATGAGATAAACTTCGTTGCCCAGGTTTTTGAGGGTCTTAAAGATGCGGAAGACGGAAGGTTGTTGACCACTGAGGAGCTACTCAGCAGGGTTGAACGATGGGGAAAATAAAATGGACGGAAAAAGCAAGCAGTAATTTACAAGCGATTCATGGTTCCCGTGAAATTGAAACAGCATTCCGTCAAGAGTGGGAATTGTGATTGAAAAGCTTATCGATTGGGAACGAGAGCAGCCTGTTGCAAAAAATGTGGTTATACAGAATAATTGTCACAATATATGTGCTTATTTATGGCTGAATTTTAAGGAAATCTTATTTATGTTAGAACGCTTGCAAAAATTCCTGGCTGGGGCGGGTATCGGATCGCGCCGTGAATGTGAAAGATTCATCGGGGAAGGCAGGGTTTCCGTTAACGGGAAACTCGTTACCACATTAGGCACGGTCGTTGATACGGAAAAAAACGACGTTAGTTTTGATGGAACCCCGGTACAAAAAGAACGTAACATTTATTATCTGCTCAACAAACCGAAGGGATATATTTGCACCAACCGGGATGAACTGGATAGGCTCAAGGCCATTGACATCCTGGAGAATATAACGCAAAGAATATATACCATCGGAAGGCTGGATAAGGAGAGTGAAGGTCTTCTTATCGTGACCAACGACGGCGACCTCGCAAACAAATTGTCTCATCCGAAATTCGAGGTGAGGAAGACCTATTTTGTCGAGGTGGACGGATACCTGACGGACGTAGCTATCGGCGCCCTGAAATCGGGGGTATGGCTGTCTTTTGGCAAAACGAACCCCGTGGTCGTTCAGAACGTGCGAAGGGGGAAAAAAAGAAGCAGATTTGAGATGGTGTTAAAAGAAGGCAAGAACAGAGAAATACGCAGAATGCTCAACGACTGCGGATACAAGGTGCAGACGTTGAGGCGCACTAAGATAGGGAATTTGTGCGACCCCGATCTGAAGGTGTGCAAATACCGAAAATTGACACACGCTGAAGTTATGCGATTGTATACGTTGACGGAAAGAAATACGCAGAAGTCGAGTTATTCCCCCATAGCAAAGAAAGATAAAGGGAGTCGCAAAATTGCCCGAAAAAGCACAACCCCATAAATCCCCCTTTATTAAGGGGAACTTTTGCGATTCACACGCTAAAACTTGAAAGGGCTTTGGAAAATGCCTTTTTGTCTTGTGGAGAAGGATTAAAAAAGATATGACACAGTTACAACAAGCCAGACGGAACGTAATAACGCAGGAAATGAAGCAAGTTGCACGCGACGAGGACGTTGAACCGGAATTTCTGAGAGAACGCATTGCCGAAGGGAAGGTGATTATACCTGCTAACCGCCGGCGCAAGGCCACAAAGGTCTGCGGTATCGGCACCAATCTGAAGACTAAGGTTAACGCGAATATCGGGACGTCCGCTGATTACGCCGACGTTGCAAAAGAACTTGAAAAACTGAAAGCTGCGGAAGAAGCCGGGGCCGATGCGGTAATGGACCTTAGCACCGGTGGAGATTTACGGGCAATACGGAAAAGTATCGTTGATGCAGCCTCCATTGTGGTTGGCAGCGTGCCGATATACGAAGCGGCGGTAAAGGCCGTCCAGCGCAAACAGTCTATAGTTGATATGACTGCCGCCGACATGCTTGACGCTATCAGGTTGCACTGCGAGGATGGGATTGATTTTATCACGGTGCATTGCGGCGCCACAAAAGGTGTGCTTAACCACCTGAAGAATAAGAGCCGTATATGCGGTGTGGTAAGCCGCGGTGGAACGTTTTTGGTGGAATGGATGATTCATAACAATCGTGAAAATCCGCTCTATGAGAAATATGATGAAATTCTGGCGGTAGCAAAGGAATATGACGTAACCATAAGCCTGGGTGACGCGATGCGTCCGGGCGCGCTTGCGGATGCGTTTGACCGCGCGCAGGTGTACGAGTTAAACGTGCTTGCCGAACTTGCCCAAAGGGCGTTAGAGGCCGACGTGCAGGTAATGGTGGAAGGCCCCGGCCACGTGCCGTTGAATCAGATTGTGTCGCACGTCCAACTTCAAAAGGAACTCTGTAAAGGGGTGCCTTTTTACGTGCTTGGTCCTATTGTTACCGACATAGCTCCTGGATACGACCACATTACCTCCGCCATCGGCGGGGCAATCGCCGCTTCGGCAGGGGCTGATTTTCTTTGTTACGTGACGCCTACAGAGCATTTAAGCCTGCCAGGCCCGGCGGACGTAAGAAGCGGCGTTATGGCGGCGCGCATCGCAGCCCACGCGGCAGATATTGCCAAGGGCATTAAATCCGCCATTGCCTGGGATAAAAGGATGTCGCAGTTCAGACGGAACAGGGACTGGGAAGGCCAGTTCAACACGTGTATCGACCCCCTGGTAGCAAGAAATATTCGTGAAAAAGGTCGCCCCCAAAACAATGAGGTCTGCTCTATGTGCGCAGAGTACTGTGTGTTTAAACTTAGCGACAAAGCATAGCACGGCAGGCAAAACACAATCGCCCCTCTTTCAAGGGTACCGTTTGGTATCGTAGCAGCTTATAAAAATGCTTAAAATTTAGCAACACGGAGCTTTTCAGGGTTTTTTCAAGAAACTGAATTGTCACGAAATTTTCTGACATAATAAGGAGGCGCAATTGATCGAAAGCAGATTCCGGGAGTTATCCTCTGCCGTAGAGCAAAATCCCTGTGCAATTATTATCACTGACGTAAAAGGCATTATTCAATATGTCAATGAGAAATTTTGCCGGATGACGGGGTTTGCCCCGGAAGAGGTAATAGGAAAAAGCCCTCGTATTTTTAAGTCGGGAGAAACGGAAACCGAAGAATATAAGCGATTGTGGGAAACCATCACATCGGGCAATACGTGGCGTGGGGAATTACACAACAAAAAAAAGAACGGCGAATTATACTGGGGCCATACCTCGATTTCATCCATCAAAAATCCTGATGGGATTATTACCCATTTTATCGCAGTTACGGACGACGTCAGCAAGCGTAAATGGCTCGAAACGAAGCTTGTCAATCTGGCAGACAGAGACCCCCTTACCAATCTTTTCAATCGCCGTCGTTTTCAGGAAGAGTTGGAAAGCTGTCTCGCGCAGTCACAACGGTATAATTTACATGGCGCGTTGTTGTTTATAGATTTGGATAATTTTAAATACGTAAACGACACGCTCGGCCACCGGACGGGAGACGCGCTTCTCAAGGTTGTCGCTGAACTTCTCCGGAAAAGATTGCGTAATACCGACACCCTTGCAAGGCTGGGTGGGGATGAATTCGCCATTATTTTACAACGCACCGATTTGGCACAGACCATGACTATTTCTAAAGAACTTGTTGAATTGGTACGACGCTTTGCCACGGTAAAAGAAGGGGAATCGCTCGGCATTACCGCCAGCATAGGCATTGCACTCTTTCCCGACCACGGCTTTGACGCGGAAATACTGCTTACCCATGCAGACCTCGCCATGTATCAGGCGAAAGAAGAGGGACGTAACCGCTGTTGTGTTTATACCAACGAACGGAAAACACAAATTGAGATACTACAGGTCTGGAAGAAACGTATCAATAACGCCTTGCTGCGTGACCGTTTTGCATTATATTTACAGCCGATACTTGACATTAGAAGCAATCACATTGCAGGACACGAGGTATTGCTTCGGATGATAAATGATGATGGAGAACATATCCTTCCATCCAACTTCCTGAATTTTGCCGAACGACTGGGACTTATCCGTGAAATAGACCGATGGGTAGTCTCTAAGGCTATTCACACCATAAAAAACCTTCATCAGGTAAATAACGCACAATATCTGGAGATTAATCTTTCCGTCAAAGCAATTTCAGACCCGGAATTATTATCCATCATTAAGGAAGGACTAACAACGTCCGGAATCAACCCGGCATACCTGGTAATGGAAATTCCGGAAAGCGCCATAGTTGAAAATATTCAAGAATCGAAGCGCTTTATAACCACCCTTAAAGAGATGGGATGCCGTTTTGCCCTGGATGATTTCGGCATAGGCTTTTCCTCGTTCAACTACCTCAAGAATCTTTTAGTCGATATGCTGAAGATCGATGGCAGCCTTATCTGTGACCTGCTGCACAAGACGGAAGACCAACATCTGGTAAAAGCCATGGTGGGAGTAGCCCACGGACTGGGGAAGGAAACCATCGCCAAGTTTGTTAATAATGAAGAAACCATAAAACTCTTGCAGGGATACGGAGTAGACTATGCCCAGGGATACTTTATTGGAGAACCCTGCATAATCAGTAAGTTTGAATAGGTTTGGGTTTTAGGAGAACACGGAATTATCGTTCGTTATTACCTATCGCAGCAAAGCCACAATCAAAAAGAATTTAACCACGAAGAACTTGAAGACACAAAGAAAAACTGGTAGCAATTATGGATTATATTCCCAACACTGACAATGATAAAGAAATCATGCTGAAGGAAATGGGAGCGCATTCCGTTGAAATGTTCCTTGATGATATTCCTCCAACGCTGCGTCAATTCGATTTGAAAATGAACGCTGGCATGTCAGAACCGCAGGTGTTGAAGGCATTAAACGGCCTCAGTCAAAAAAACATCAACACCGACCAACACCTTTCTTTCTTAGGGGCAGGCGCTTACGAGCATTACATACCTACCCTCGTCAACCACCTGGCGTCAAGGAGTGAATTTTACACATGCTACACGCCATATCAGCCTGAGGTAAGCCAGGGTACACTTCAGGTAATCTATGAATTCCAGTCCCTGATGTGCGAACTGACCGGCATGGACGTGGCCAATGCGTCCGTATATGACGGTTCTACGGCACTGACAGAGGCAGCCTTACTCGCCATACGGTTTAAGGGAAAAAACAAAATCGTATGCTCACGGGCAATCCACCCGGAATACCGGCAGGTACTCAGGACGTATTTGAAGGGATTGCAAACCGAAATCATCGAAATAGACTTCCCCGGCGGCACAACGGATTTAAATCAATTGGAAAAAATGGCCGACGATAAAACCGCCGCCATTCTTGTTCAAAGTCCGAATTTTTTCGGATGCATTGAAGACATGGACGCCGCGTCAAACATCGCCCACAAGCATGACATCCTCTTTGTCGCTTGTGTAAACCCTATTTCACTAGGAACATTAAAACCGCCGGGCGAATACAACGCCGATATAGCAGTTGGCGATGCCCAGGTTTTGGGCAACTACCTGAACTATGGGGGGCCGTATTTAGGTTTTTTCACCGCCAGAAAAGAGCTTTTGCGCAGAATGCCGGGAAGGATTGCCGGTGAAACGGCAGATTGCACGGGAAAGAGGTGTTTCGTGCTTACTCTGCAACCGCGGGAACAACACATCCGTCGTGAAAAAGCGACGTCCAATATCTGTACAAATCAGGCGCTTCTTGCGCTCAGGACGTGCATCTATCTGTGCGCGTTGGGGAAGGTGGGCATTGCGGAAGTCTCGAACCATAACATACAGAAAAGCCATTATGCTTACAAAAGGCTTTGTGCATCAGGCGTCTTTACACCGGTATATGAAAAACCCTTCTTCAATGAATTCGCTTTAAAAGCAACGGGCGGCCTCTCTGCCGCCAAAATTAATGAACGCCTGCTGAAGAACGGAATTATCGGCGGGCTGGAACTTTCTTCGTTTTACCCTGAACTGGATAATACCATGCTTCTGTGCGTAACGGAGACAAAGACACGGCAATCAATAGACAGATTGGTTGCGGATGCAAGCCGCATTGCAGAGCAATTGAAATCAAGATGAAGCTCAGCCCATTTTAATCTATACGAAATTACCATGAATCAAGCAGAACCGTTTATATTTCAAAAATCATCTCCGGGCAGGCGCTGCTTTACCCTTCCCACCTGTGACGTGCCTGAGAAGCCGGTGACACATCTCCTGCCACAAAATGTATTAAGGGAAAATCCGGCGAGGTTGCCGGAGGTTGCCGAGATTGACGTGGTGCGCCACTTTACCAGACTTTCTCAACTGAATTACTGCGTGGACACGAATTTTTATCCGTTAGGCTCCTGCACCATGAAATATAACCCCAAGGTGAACGAGGATGCGGCACGCCTTGACGGTTTTGCCAAAGTTCACCCATACCAACCTGTAGAACAATGCCAGGGCGTCCTGGAACTCCTCTACCATCTGGAGCAGATGTTGAAGGACATGTCGGGCATGTCTGCCTTCACCCTGCAGCCTGCGGCAGGGGCGCACGGCGAATTGACCGGCATGTTGATTATACGCGCCTATATGGACAAAAAGGGAGAAAGGAGAAGCAAGATCGTCATCCCTGATTCCGCGCACGGCACGAATCCCGCTTCGGCTGCCCTTTGCGGCTACGTGGTTGAATCCATTCAATCGAACGCTAGCGGCCTTGTTGACAAAGAGAAACTGAAGGCGTCGTTTACCGGAGATACTGCAGCAATAATGATTACGAACCCTAATACCCTGGGTTTGTTTGAGAAAGACATCCTTGAAATAGGCAAGATTGCTCACGAGGCAGGCGGCCTTGTTTATTGCGATGGCGCAAACATGAATGCCCTCTTAGGCATTGCAAGACCGGGAGACATGGGCGTGGACATCCTGCATCTGAACCTCCACAAGACATTTTCAACCCCGCACGGTGGCGGTGGACCTGGCGCAGGTCCCATCGGCGTTACGGATGAGTTGAAACGTTTCTTGCCCGCCCCTCGAATTGAAATGACGCAGGGACAATACACATTACAATATCACTATCCTGATTCAATCGGCAGGGTAAGGGCTTTTTACGGTCACGTAGGTATGATGATACGCGCGTACACCTATTTGTTGTCCCTGGGTAAAGAAGGTGTGAAGCGAACGGGTGAATATGCCGTTTTAAACGCCAACTACCTGAGACACAAGCTGAAAGGACATTATGACATCCCTTACGGCTCTGCCTGCATGCACGAATTTGTCATCTCGGCAAAAAAGCAAAAGAAGAACGGGGTTTCCGCGCTCGATATTGCAAAGAAGCTGCTTGATTATGGCTTTCACGCGCCAACGATATATTTCCCCCTGATCGTGGAAGAGGCGCTGATGATAGAACCCACGGAAACGGAATCGCGCGAGACATTGGACGCCTTTGCTGCAGCCATGATACAAATTGCGACAGACGTCGAGCAACACCCCGAATCCATCCGAAACACACCACAAGCTACCCCCATCGGACGCCCTGACGAAGTCAAGGCGGCGCGGGAACCGAAGCTGAAGTGGGAATTTAAAGAACACCGTCTTGCATAAGACGGCCAAAGATGATCCACATTGAAAAAGCCGGGTATACGTTTGTCCGCTCATTGTTTGAAATTCTATTGACTTAAACTAGAATAAAAATTATTATCATGATTACGTAAACCATGGATACGGATTGGATAGGGTTTGTTTCGGATAAAAGTACTAATGATAATTAATGGACGTTCTTCCATCTGCCACAAGATAGTATATGAAGTACAATACAAATACGGTTTTACCTATTTGGATCGTTGCGGAAGTACGGTTAATGAAATTATGAAAATATCTCCAGAATGGATATTATCCGATAACCTCCCAAACCCACAAAATGCACCACTAATAAGTATAAGAAACGGAGCAAGCTTCAATTTTTCTGCATTAAAATATAATTTTACATTGGAACAAACATTAGGCGCAGACACAGATTTAGAAAAGAAAGATATAGACATATTTACAGAACAAGTTGACCTTGTTTCAGCAATAGTAAACGAAAGACTTAGTTTAAGTGATTTTAATCGGGTTGGTTTTAGAATATGGTATTTATTCGCTTCAGAGACAAAAGAAAATTCAGAGAAATGGATATCGCAACTATTAAAAACGATGCCTATTGACGACTCGATAGCCAACGCATTAAATGGAAGCATTGAAGCAAAGAATTACGTAGTTATCATAGCTTCACCGGATAGGAAATTCCGTATTTCTATAAATGGTGTGGAAAGACAAACTCAAATAGACCTCGGAAGCAATATACTTAATATTCGTGCAAGTAAACTCAGCCACGATCAAAATAAATTTTTAATGAAACAACAGCGGGTGAAAAAAAGAATTGCAAAGAATCCTGTATTTGCGGCAATGATTGACATTGATTCATTCGTTGAAATACCTAAAGACGTAGATGCTAAAGACTTTATTATGGTGTCACAGAATCAGATTGAGAATCTGCTACCAAAAGCCTTTGCCTGAAATATTAATTTTAAAATCGAAAGAGATACTTTATGAATTTCAGCACTTTAAATGACTCTGAGGAAATAATTATTCAACGGGCAGGGGAATCTGTTTTAACCAAACACACAGAAGATCAAGGTTCAAGAAGTTCTGACTATAATCTGTACTACGTTACGACTGGAACAAAGGTAGAATCTGCTCCCCATAAAAGGGAAAAGGCTTTATCAGACAAAGAACGTTTTCAGCAAATTGCAATTTCAGAAAATATAAACCGTTTGTTACGTAAAGCTTCCGAAACAGCCATAAATTTAGTAACCACAGAAGATCCCATGGAGCAAACAAACCTGGCATGTTCATTCAAGGATTGTCTTGAAGAACTATGGGATAACAGAAATCTCAGAGAAGATAACTGGGGAGATATTTTAAATATTTTACAAGCTGTATTAGCTCAGGTAGAATTCGAGGTTCTTTCTGGTTTGCAAAAGTCTGGTATCAAAAAAGTTGTGACTGAGTATCTTTGCAAAGCAGAATTAGCTGATTCAGACATGGAAGATGCATTAGCAATACTTTCCCAAGCAGGATTTGATCCTTGGCGAGGACTTAGCGGACAGCCTCAAGACTAACACTTAATAACGATTTAAGAATCCACCTAATGCCATCCGGTACTGCAATTTTCACTGACACATCAATTGAAATAGCCAGGTTACTACGTGAACCTGAAATGAAGAAAGCTATTGAGCAGCATTTGGCTACATATGACATTACGATTTCTAGCCCCGTCGTAATTCAAGAGTTTAAACGTCGTGTTATTACCGAAGCTGTGTATTTAATTAATCTACTGAATGCTAAAGGCTCTTATGAAAAGGTAAAAAGACATGTAACGAATGTCCTTCCTGCACAGTGGAATAGGAAGAGACAAATTTGCCTAGGGATGCTTGATGAAATATTTGAAAATAAGGATGATGTGGAACTAACAGAGCGGGCCAAGCGTTATCTCCGTACACTTACAAAATTTGGTATATCTTCACTTAAGAGAAAAATAGGTCATATCGTCAGTGGGTCAGGTTGTTATTTGTCTACCTATCCAGTAAAAGAAAAAAAGCCATATAAATATGATTGGGGAAAGAAAAGATGTAGCGAAGTTTACTCTCTTTGTCCTGTAGCTGACTTCTTTAAAGAAAAAATTGAATTATGCAAACAACTTTTAAAGTCTATGTCTGATTTGCCAAACAAAACACAAGAGATTGAAAATGCCTATACGTTTTTGCAAGAATTTATAGTAAACCCTGAAATTGTTCACCAAAATGATCCGTGCTTATCTGTTGGGGACCTGTTGATTGCTCTAGAAAGTTCTGGTATCCCTAATTTCTATACTATGAACTATAAAGAAAGTAAATATTTTTGCAATATTCTAGGGCAAAATTTAATTATACGTCCCAATAACCCAGATTCCCCAGAAACAACTTATTTTAATAATTCTAAACCGTGGAGTTTTTAAAGTCTAAGCTGTCTGGTGTGTTTGGCTGAAGCGCGAACTCCAACAGATTTTTAAATGTCACTAACGGTTTATGTTTTGTCTCACCTCCATTCAACGTAATATTCTCAACGTATCTGCACCATCCTCGTTTTCTCTATCTACCTCCAGGTAAGGTGTGTTATGTTTCTCTCTTTGAGTTTGCTATTAATACCTTAGCTAGCCATGCATGCTCCAAAGGTTTAGACGCATCTGCCAACAATTCTGTGAGGCTTTGCAAGAGTATAAAGATTAAATTCTAACAATCATCTCAATGCTAAGCAGTATATCTGATCTGTTACCGTTTTGTTCATTCTTAACCTTGTGGAGTGTTTAGTGCATTTGCATAAAACGGAAAAAGATTGCAATCTTCTTTGATTTTTGGTTCAGTATTGCAGCAAAGAAAAAAGCTGTTTTCTATCATCTCACTTCATCTTTTAGGCCTGCGATAAATGCAAAAGGAGACGTTTCATGGCAAAACTGAATAAATTGATGGTTTGTTTGACGGCTGTAGTGTTGGTTTCTATTTTTGCCATTGCTTCGGGCAATGCGGAGGCGAAACCGGCGCAGGAGGGCACAGTGGCGCAAGCCCAGCCCAAAAAGTTCAAGGCGGGTTTTATCTATGTGGGGCCGGTTGGCGATTACGGGTGGTCACACGCGCATGATGTTGGGCGGCGGTATGTGCAAAATAAATTTTCATGGCTTGAGACGATGTACGTTGAGGCTATTCCTGAGGGGGACGTGCCACGGGTGATTGACAGGCTTATCAATGAAGAAAAATGCGACGTGGTCTTTACCACGAGTTTTGGATATATGGACGCAACAATCGAAGCGGGAAAGAGATATCCAAATAAAATATTCATGCACTGTTCAGGATATAAGCAGGAGCAGAACGTTGGCAGCTACTTTGCAGAAATGTATCAGATGTATTATCTCAGCGGACTTATGGCAGGCGCTTTGACAAAATCGAGCAAGATTGGGTATGTCGGCGCGCATCCGATACCTGAAGTCGTCAGACACATCAATGCGTTTGCCATTGGCGCCAAAGAAGTAAATCCCGCGGCAAAGGTCCACGTAAAATGGCTCTTCTCCTGGTATGACCCTGCCCGCGCGCGGGAGGCGGCTGAGTCGCTTATTGCCGAAGGATGTGACGCCTTTGCCTTCACCGAAGATTCCCCTGCCGTTATACAGGTTGGAAAAGAACACACAGAAAAGGGGAAACAAATATATACCTTCAGCCACTACAGCCCCATGCAGAGATTTGGCGAAAATACGGTAGTCTCAGGACAATTGGTCGACTGGGGGGTGATGTATGAGGAGATACTCATGAGGCTCTATGTCGGTTCGTGGACAAACGACGACATGCTCTGGTTCGTTAAAGAAAAGGCCGTTCAGCTTGGCGGGGAGTTTGGACAGACTATCAATCCAAGATTTATCGAAGCGCTCAAGGCAAAGACGGTAAACGACAGGGTTTTCAAAACCATCAGTGTGTATGACCTCGTCCAGAAGCGGCTGGCACAATTTAAAGAGCCAACGATAACCTTCGACCCATTCACGGGGCCCATTCGGGACCAGAAGGGCAACCTGTGGATAAAGACGGGAGAACGGGGAGGCTACCAGCTTTTGTGGACGACTGACTGGTTTGTCGATAACGTCGTGGGAAGGGTGAAATAAAACCTCGACTTCCGTGCTGAATGCTGAATGAGGTTTTTGGGTATAGTTTAACACAGTAAAACCATTGAAAAACTTTCGGCTCGTTTGGGTTACGTTAACGCAATTCATTGTTTTGCATTTATTAGCGTTTATTGGCGTTCATTAGCGGTTGATGGAAGTAAATAAACTTCATAATTCAAAATTCCTTGTTCGATATTCGTAATTCAATATACCGTTCAATATGCCTGGGATTTCCTTGTGTTTCTCTTCCGACTCGTTCGGGTACGGTGATTATTTCTTATTTCTCTGCGCCCTCCGCGCCCGCTGCGGTAAACTGTCGCTATTTTTGTGGCTTTTCCAACCCGTTCGGGTACTATTAACATAAGGAGCGGCTTTGCATAAGCGAAAGATACAGAAACTGGAAATGGTCGATATATGCAAGAAATTCCCCGGTGTCGTTGCCAATAATCACGTCAATTTGACCGTTGAATCAGGCCGGATTTTGGCGCTGCTCGGTGAAAACGGAGCAGGCAAGACGACACTGATGAATATCCTTTACGGTATGTATCAGCCGGATAGCGGCAATATCAGGGTAAACGGGGAATGCGTTTTTATCAGGAATCCTCTCGATGCCATCAAATTGGGTATCGGGATGGTGCACCAGCATTACATGCTTGTCGCAAGGCATACCGTTGCCGAAAACGTTGCGCTTGGACTGCGGGACGTCCCCTTTTTTTCCCCGGTAAAGTCGATAGAAAAGCGTTTGCATGAATTTGGTGAGATGTATGGTTTAAAAGTAAATCCGGGTGCAAGGATCTGGCAGCTTTCAGCGGGCGAGCAGCAGCGGGTGGAAATTGTTAAGGCCTTGTTCCGGGGGGCAGAAGTCCTTATCCTTGACGAACCAACATCTGTCCTGACGCCGCAGGAGGCAAAAGAACTCTTTGCAATTCTCAGGAAAATGACAGAGGCCGGGCATTCCGTTATTTTTATTACCCATAAACTTGAAGAGGTTATGGCAATAAGCACGGACGTTATGGCGCTTCGCCAGGGACAGGTTGTCGGAAACGTAAAGACAAGCCAAACGGGCAAGGCGGAACTGGCGCGGATGATGGTCGGTAGGGAAATCTCGTTCAAATATAACAAAAAGGAACTCCAGCCTGGTACCCTGATTCTGGACGTTCATGGCCTTATGGTAAGAAATGACAGGGACATGTGTGCCGTGAAAGGGGTATCATTTACCGTCTATAAAAATGAAATCTTTGGAATTGCAGGCGTTTCTGGAAATGGACAGAAGGAGTTGGTCGAGGCGGTAACCGGGCTTAGAAGGATTGAAGAGGGGAATGTCCTAATTGAGGGTAAAAATATTGCCAACCTTTCTCCAAAGATGATAAGCAGAAGCGGTGTGTCACACGTCCCGGAAGAAAGAATGCGGTTTGGAATAGCCCCCAGCCTGATGGTGTATGAAAATACGGTATTAAAGGATTACGACAGGGTTCCCTTTTCAAAGTCGTATATCCTTAATTATTTTCATATAAAGAACTATGCAAAAAAATTAATAGAAAAGTTTACGGTGTCTGCCTCTTCTGTCAATGTCCCGATAAAACATCTATCTGGCGGTAATATTCAAAAACTGATACTTGGCCGTGAAATCACGGGAAACGTAAACTTGATCGTCGCCTCCCATCCAACGTATGGCTTGGATATCGGCGCTACGGGAAGTATCAGGGATCTGCTTTTGATGAAACGCGAAGAAGGGGCGGCGATCCTCCTGGTATCGGAAGACCTTGATGAACTCTGTGCGCTTTCCGACAAAATAGCGGTAATGTTTGAAGGGAAATTTATGGGCATAATTCCTGCAAATGAGGTCAACAGAGAAGAGGTTGGCCTTATGATGGCGGGGGTAAAAAGGTAGTGAAACAATAGGGTAAATGTGTAGGTTTTATGAAATATACGTGTTTCGGTTATGTAAGGTTCCCTTTTCTGTCACCCCTTCGGGGCTGGTTATCTTATATTTCTTTACCAGGGGCTTCACCCCTGGCTATGTGCTTTCTGCCCTTCGGGCCTTCAGGCTGTAGAGCGAACAGGTCGCTCATAATGGTAGGGACACGGGGCACCGTGTCCCTACATGTAAACACGAAAAAATTGCCAAATGCCTGATTTAACAAGACTCAATCCCATCGCTTCTCCGGGTATATTGCTATTCAATGAACATTGTTAATTTACAAAATGATTATGCAGCTTAAGATTGAAAAACGATTACAAGCGCCGGCAACTATCAAGATAGCGGTTTTGCTGCTCTCCCTTGCTGCCGGTTTTTCCTTTGCAAGTGTGATCTTTCTTGTGAAGGGCGTTCATCCTGTTCATGCCCTTGCAAAGATATTATCAGGTTCTTTTGGGAGTCTTTACGGATTAAAGGAAACCGTCACGAAGGCAATACCCCTCATGCTTACCGGTGTCGGCCTTACCATTGCTTACCGGGGTAAATTCTGGAATATCGGCGCTGAAGGGCAACTCCTTTTCGGTGCCATTGCTGCCACGTGGATAGCCCTGAAATGCGGCGCAGTTATGCCCTCCTTTGCGGTTATTCCCCTGATGTTTGGGGGTGGATTTATTGGCGGCGCCCTCTGGGGAATTATCCCGGCGATTATGAAGACCAAGCTCCGCATCAACGAAGTCATTACCACGTTAATGTTCAATTATATTGCAGCCGAGTTTGTCCAGTTTCTTGTCTACGGGCCGTGGAAAGGGAAGAGCCAATGGGGGTTTCCGTATACCGATAATTTCCCGCCGTCTGCGACGCTTTCCCTGATTCCATCAACACGAATCCATTATATTACCTTGATCATTGCCCTAGTCGTGATTGCGATTGCCTATTTTATTATCATGAAGACGAACTTCGGATACGAGATACGGGTTATCGGAGATAATCCTGACGCGGGAAAATATGCGGGAATTAGTTTTACCAGGACAACGGTTGTAATCATGGTCTTAAGCGGCGGATTTGCCGGATTGGCTGGCGTTGGTGAGGTAGCGGGCGTCCATCATCATCTCACCTATCCCTGGACAATTTCTTCGGGTTACGGATTTACCTCGATAATTGTCGCCTGGCTTGCTAAACTGAACCCCGTGTACGTTGTTGTGTCGTCGTTTTTTCTCGGCGGGATTTTAATCGGGGGAGATACCATCCAAACGTCCTTTGGATTGCCGTATGCAACGGTGAACATCTTTAATGGCTTGATCCTGCTTTCACTTATCATGGGGGATTTCTTTTTGGAATACAGGATACGCCTTGCCGGTCGCCGGAGGTAGGAGCCGACTTTTGACGGCGATTGGCAATTAACAACGGTGTTCACGCTTCCAATTTTATACGTAGGGCAAGACTTTAGCCTTGCAACGGTCTGAATATTTACCAGGGATTGCAACCCTAAAGGGTTGCCCTGCTGCTGCTTTGAAATTCCTGTACGTGTACGTTGAATCAGGCATTTGATAACTTTTTCTGTATCGCGAAGAGCCTCTTCGCGATACAACAGGCCCGAAGGGCTGAAAGTATATAGCCAGGGGTGAAGCCCCTGGTAAA
>CAYJPZ010000035.1:0-25308 GCA_964372185.1 uncultured candidatus Brocadiaceae bacterium | reverse complement strand
ACCGTATCCAACTCTTTTGCCGTTGCGTAAAGACCGTACCATAAAATGAAATTCTGCTTTTCGAGTTCCTTATTTATCATTTTCTGTTTCCCATTCTTTGATATAGGACACTGCAACTAAAGTAATTGTTAAGGAATTTTCAAAGTAATAATCCCTACCGGCTCGTACTGTACGCAAAAAACCGCACACAAAATGCCGGTACCCGTACCAAGCGCAACCACCATCAAACCTGAAGGTTTGAGCTACAAATGCAGCATAACAACCTATCTGACACTTTTTTGACTCAAATTTGGCATGGTTAAAAATCCACGTATACCAAAAGCCGTTATTGCATGGCCAATTTAACTTGCGACGGCTCTACCTTCATATAGAAAAGAGATCGCGCTATAATCTCCCGAACCACGGGAGCGGCTACCACGCCGCCGTAGTACGCGCCATTCTTCGGCTCGTTTATAGCTACGAGCACACAGACGCGCGGACGCTCCGCAGGCGCATAAGCAATAAATGACGCTACGAATTTTGAGTGAGAATATCCTTTCCCTTCCGGCTTTTGTGCGGTTCCGGTCTTCCCGGCAACTTCGTACTCCTCAATATTAGCGCACTTTGCCGTGCCATCGGTGACGACCTTTCGCAGGATAGGATTCATAATATTGCGCGCGACGCGTTCACTTATAACACGCCGAACCACTTTTTGACCGGAAACATTTTTAACCATATTGTCGTCATTACTTTCTTTTGATTTTATGATACAAGGCTTAAGTAACTGCCCCCCATTGGGAATACTGCAAAAGGCGGTAATAAATTGTAATGACGTTACGGCAATACCTTGTCCTATCGAAATGTTTTCCACCGAGCTCTTATACCAATTTTTTAATGGATTTAAAATACCCCGGGATTCTCCCGGCAGTTCAATCCCCGTCTTTTCGCCAAAATTGAATTGTTTCAAGTGTTTATACAACTTCTCACTTCCCAGGCGCATGCCAAGCTTTCCCGTGCCGATATTACTGGAAAGGGCAATAACGTCGGTAACCGTGAGGTTGCCATATCCCTTGTGCGAGTCATGCATGGTATGGCCATTTATTCTCCACACACCATCTTCGCAATAGATCATATCACCTGGCT
The DNA here is from genome assembly GCA_964372185.1 of uncultured candidatus Brocadiaceae bacterium. Classification (GTDB taxonomy): domain Bacteria; phylum Planctomycetota; class Brocadiia; order Brocadiales; family Brocadiaceae; genus JACVXV01. The sequence continues at coordinate 24,186 of CAYJPZ010000035.1, read as the reverse complement.
TTGCAAGCCCCTGATCGAACACACCTGAAACGACAATCGGTTTCATGATTGATCCGGGTTCGTAACAATCAGAGACGGCAATGTTTTTTCTAACGTCGTGGGACGTGACGTTGCGGGAGTATGTTTTTGACTGATTGGGATCGAAGGTAGGGTAATTTGCCAATGCCAGCACTTCCGCCGTCATGGGGTCCATTACGATTGCCGTTGCAGACAGCGGCGCCCATTTCTTACAGGCCACTTCCAGTTCTTCTTCAGCAAAACGTTGTATGTTGGCGTCAATCGTCAGCACCACGTCTTCCCCATGACCGGGTGCCTTAAATTCCGCATCCAGCGTGGTTATTTGACGCTGCAAGGCATCCCGCCCCGTTATTTTATAACCCGGCTCTCCGGTCAGCGTGTCGTTACACACCAGTTCTATGCCATAGGTGCCTGCATCGTTAGCATCGGTAGAGCCGATGACGTGCGCCGCCAACTGCCGGTTAGGGTAAAACCGGTGATACTCATGCTCAATATAAATCCCTTTCAAAGACAGTTTTTCTACCGCATCGACGTCCTTGTCGTTGACCTTCCGCTTGATTAAGACGAAATTTCCGCCATTTACCAAGCGACGGGTCAACTCAGATTGTTTCAGCTTTAAAACCTTGCTGAGTTGATGTGCGGTGGTTTTGACATCTTTAATATGGGGGGGGTATGCACAAACAGAACCCAATTGAAGCGACTCTGCAAGCCTCGTCCCGTTTCGGTCCAGAATCATACCCCTTCTTGCGGGCAGGTTTATCTTTTTTAATTGTTGTTGTTTGGCTAATCCTACGTATTTATCGTGATCCGTGATTTGAACGCTTCCGAGGCGTACTATGAGGGCGATAAAGGCGGCAATAAGAAATGTCCCAATGATGTTTACCAATAATTTATGCTTTTCTAACGGTACCATATTGGCAATTCCTGAGAATTTTACGGACGCTTTCGTGACGGAAAATCCTTTTGTCCCGAAAGCGCCCGGGAGGAAGAACTAGGTAAATACTTTCACACAGCTAATAGTGCGATGAACGACCGGTTGTCGCCGGTTCTTTCTGCGTAACCAAAGTTTTGTTTGTCCTGATTTTTGTTGCAACTTCTTTCTGCTTTGCCCGGTTATCCACCAAAGTGACACGGAATTCCTCCTGTGGATTAAGATGAACCAGTTTCATAGATTGCACCTTATAGGCAATAACGTCCGGTGATTTCAGTTTATTGACATAATAGGCCAGATTTCTGTTCTTTTCCGACAATTCTGCACAGCTTTTTTGCAGTTTGGCAATCTGGTATCCGATTTCTATGGTGTTATTCCTTTCCGAAACTACAAACATTGCCATAGCAATAGCAATCGCTAATAAAAAGACTATTCTGGATATTCCCATATCACATCCTTTCTGCAGCCCTGAGCTTTGCGCTCCTGCATCTTATATTTTTTACGATTTCATCATCGTTTGGAATTAACGGTTTTTTTGTCAGGAGAGTATATATCCCCTGGTGCGCCTTCTCTCTGAACGAGTCTTTAACGATACGATCTTCCAGCGAATGAAAACTAATAACCACAATTCGCCCGCCAACCGCCATGTACTGGTGAATAACATCCAGGAACGTCTTCAGGCTTTCCAATTCATTGTTTACGGCAATTCTTAACGCCTGAAACACCCGCGTGGCCGGATGCACCTTCATTTTACCGCGCGGCACAACTCTTTCAATCACCAGGGCCAACTGGCTTGTAGACGTGATACCCCCTTTTTGCTCCGCAAGAATTATCGCCCTGGCAATCCTCCGCGACCACCGCTCTTCCCCGTATTTCCACAGTATTCCCGCTAATTCTTCTTCATCGCACTGCTGTATTAATTCCCGCGCGGTTATGCCATCTGACTGATCCATCCTCATATCGAGCAATCCATCCTTTGAAAAACTAAAGCCACGCTCTGCACGATCAAATTGCAGGGAAGACACCCCCAGGTCAAGCAGCACACCGTTAACCTTATCAACCCCGGCCAGTCTCAATACTTCGTCAAAGTCGGTATAATTCGACTGGTAAAGCTTGAAAAAACCCCCAACCTTTGTAAGATTTTGCTTGGCTATTTGTAGTATATCCCTATCCTTATCAATACCGAGCAACAAGCCACCGGACCCGATACAGTTCATTATTTTGCTTGCATGTCCCCCATTTCCCACGGTACAATCAAGAATTATTTGTCCGGAAAGTGGCCGTAAGTATTCCATAACCTCTTCAACCATTACCGGTGTGTGGGGAAATTCAACTAATGGATCATTATCGTTATTCATCAAAAACGCTGGTTTTTAATCATCAAGAGTCCGCCTTATTCTGCGTCATTAGAGTCATATTTTTCCCACGTTTTTTCATCCCATATCTCAATGCGATCAATTATTCCAATAATGACAACCTTTTTCTCAAGATTGGCAAGCTTTTTCATATTAGGCGTTATAAGGATACGGCCTTGCTGGTCACAATCGGGTATTTCCTGTACTTTAGAGAGCAGGTCACGCTGAAAGCGACGCGACTTTTCATCTTGAATGTCAAGTTTTGCGGCTTCTGCAACAATCTCTTTCCATCTTCTGGTTGTGTACATAAACAGGCATCCGTCAAGGCCACGGGTTATGGCAAATCCCGTCCCTTCCTTTTCTTTATCAATCTTGTCAAGGATCTTGGAAGGTATGGACAATCTATTTTTATCATCTATGGTATATCGGTATTCACCGGAGAACATTTGACACCCTTCCACACTTTATCCCACTTCGTCCCACTTCGGAGAATATGAATTTATACTTATTTATTTATTTGTCAAGAATTATTTTACCCTTGTCTTATGAGGCAATTTAGGGTGTTCTCCAACTATACAAACATTGGTACAGCGGTGCTTTTTTTATACCATATATGACATCCCTTTACTCCAACCAGCTTTAAAAATATTTTTCAAATTTTCAAGCCGGCAACTACCCGAAAAAACGATTTGTGGCAAAATTGTCGTATACCCCATTTCCCAAAGAGACAAAACAACATGTATGCCGTTTATTTACAATAAGTTACAACCGGACAGCCACCGATGGCAACGACGGCAAAATGTATGGCATGACACGCGCACGCATGAGCTACTACGGCTGGAAGCCATACAAATCAAGCCAAATCTCGGGATGGGGGTTCACCTCGTTCCCAAGCTCCAGCATGGGAACGAGAAGAAGATGTAGGGCGAGGCTTTAGCCTTGCCTTTGGAACTTAATTTAACAACATTATGAAACGTTATATGTTCCTAAAGCATGAACAAAGACAACATGCTCAAAAAACACCTGAATTAGGCCCGCTGAAAAATGGGCAAACCGTTGTTATTGTTGGAGGAGGACCGGCAGGCGCTAGTTGCGCAATAACCCTGAAAAACATCGCCAGGAAGCGGAATATCAACGTAGACGTCGTCTTGTATGAATATAAAGACTTTGAGGGCGGCATCGACCACAACGAATGTGCAGGCGTCCTTTCCCTGCCGATTGTGCATATTATTGAAGACAAACTCGGAGTCCCTTTCCCATGGCATTTGGTAAAGAGGGAAGCACCCGGCTATTACCTCCACACCGGCGGCCAGACCATAAAACTTGATAGAGAGGGAGAAACCTCATATACCCTCCGCAGGGTGCAGTTTGACGCATATCTCCTGCAAAAGGCGAGGGAATCCGGCGTAATGATTATTCGCGGCAAGGTCACTAACGTGGAAATTAACGAAGACAAGGTCACCGTTTACCGCGAAACAGGACATACGCGGGCAGACGTCGTGGTGGGGGCTTTCGGCCTGGAAGAGGGAACGCAGCATGTGTTTACGAGAGAAACCCCATACAAGCCGCCAAAATTTCTGCTGACCATACTAACCGAATTTCATCCACGGGGACAGCGTCATAACCTCGAAGACACCGATGGATACATCCATGCCTTTTTGCCGGCACTGAAAGGAATAGAATTTGGAGCCATTACCCCTAAAGGTGACCACTACACCATCAACATTGCCGGAGAAAAGATTTCGGCGCGGTCTATGGACGAATTTCTCCGGCTGCCCGAAGTTTTAGCAGTACTCCCAAAAAATTTCAAAGAATCATTGAATTCACTCGATTACCACCACGGCTGTTTTCCGGTAAGGCCTGCAAAAAACCTCTTCGGGGACCGATACGTCACCATTGGAGATGCAGCGGGACTCATACGACCATTTAAGGGCAAGGGCATCAATGCCGCGTGTCTCATGGGCATTAAGGTGGCAGCAGTGATAATGGATACCGGCATTTCGAAGAAGGCGTTCCAAACGTACCTGAATAGTTTTCAGGAAGTCATTCAGGATTTGCCATACGCCAACGCGGTAAGAAAGTCCGTTGTGTGGAGTGCCAATTACGGTTTTCTCACGCCCGTCATTCGGATGGCAAACACCCATGCCGCGTTGAAAAAGGCGCTCTTCGACAGTGTGTCGGGCAAGAGGTCATATCGTAACATAATCATTGACACAACAAGCGTGTCCCTTCTCCTGAAAGTAAGCGCGGCAATAATGAGCTGGTTCTTGGAGCATTTCTGGAAAAAACACACCAGGTAAACTTCATTGCCAGAAACACGGCTCATGTAGGGCAAACTTTTCGTTTTACCTCACGCTCTGCAAAACGTTGGGCTTGCATAAACATAATTTTCATCCAGCCAGATGCTTGGTGGCACAGGCATCTTGCCTGTACTTTTATGTGTATAATTGACGGGACTTTTTATACCGGTAGTTAAGAGACATATTGGCAAGATAGAATAAAAAAGGATTTGACAAAAATGGCAAGACCATCAATAGCTTCTTGAGAAAGACTTATGAGGGTTGATTAAGCAGGACGAGACCCAACTATAACCGTTCGTGGCATTCAAAAAATATTGGGTTTCGCTTTACGCAACTCAACCTTATATGGAATACCCAGAGTTCTGCTAATCGAGCGGCGAAGCCCATTGCGCTTGGCGCCCTTGTGAGTGAAGTCTTCCCATCGCCCTTCAATATTTTTGACAAGATTGCCCCGCACTTGTTCAGCAAATCGAGCCATCGGTGTGGGAGTGCCTTCGCAGTCAACCATTCCCTCCGCCATTGCCGCCAGTGCAAGCGTATAATAATTCACCGCATCTTGAAACAACTCGTGATGCTGCCAAAGCGCGGATTGCCAATCGGGAAGTGGTTCCCATCCGCCTTTGCCGTCGGGTATTTCTACCTTTGTTACCCTGCCCTGATAAATTCGATTCATACCACCCTCCGATTCTCAGTTGAGATGATAGATGATGGAAAATCTCTTTTTATTCTTCAGGAAAGAACTCAATTTAGTAAAAACAAGGGAAATTACAAGGATTTTATTTTGTCTGACATTAGAAACGGGTTTCGAGTTTTTGGTTGATACTACTAAAGTCGGTTTTTATCTCAGATTCTGATATAGAACCTTTAAACACAAAACTGTTATTCTACCGGGTCATACCCGGATCCCCCCACGGATTACACCTCAACACACGCCAGACGCCAAGCAAGGTGCCCTTCATAAACCCCTTTTTTCCACCGCGTTAAGCATGTACCGGGAACAGGTGGGGTTGTAACGGCATGAATGCGGTAAGACCGGTGAGATGATAAAACGGTAGGCATGGACAAGCGCAATGATAATATATTTCATGGGGATTCCTCTCATTTATCATAGTTCCAACTGCAAGGCTGAAGCCTTGCCCTACGTAATGCCCGCGAGCCGGTTCAAATTAAGCACACGTCTGCTTTTTTATGCTCACACACGAGGACACGGGCGCCGTGTCCCTACACCTTGTAGCTCAGGGCTTCAGCCCTGATGGACTCCAGCATTGCGCTGCGCGGCAGGAAACCACGCACAAAATGCCTGCGACAGCGGCAAGCAACCTCCATCAAACCTGAAGGTTTGAGCTACGGTATTGCACAACACTATCGGCTATTTTGAAAGGAGCCTCGGGTGAGCAGGGCTTTGAGCATTCCGGCAATCAGGCCGGTGCAAAAACAGATTGAGCGTATGAAAAACAAGGCGGGAGAGATAAGGGAGACGGTTTTGTCTCGTTTAAACGCAAAAGAGACAAAGGGGGTTGTCGTGAGAAGGAACGCGGCTAATAGTGATAACGGGACTATGAAAAACAGTTTTGCGAAAAAAACGCCGGGTAAACTGAGGATGAGTGTATAGGTGAGAAGTATCTGAAATTTCAACACCTGTGGTGTGTGGGTATCATTAACAAACTTTTCCGGATGGCGCTTTAACACCAATATCTTCCAGTACGCAATCCAATATTTGCGCCTCATGTAGCCCCGCAACGTGGCTTGGTGAAGATGGTAAACGACGGCTTGGGAAAGGAACAGCATCTTGTGGCCGTCCTTCGATAACCGAAAGGAAAATTCCTGGTCTTCAACGGTAGCTGTAGGAAATGAGGTATCGTAGCCGCCGTATTGCAGAAAAATGTCTTTTCTGAAACCCGCCGAATAGGTATCAATAAAGTCAATGTACGTGTACTTTTTCATCCGTTCGTATTTTTCTTCATACTCTGTTTGCACGAAACGGGCAATGATGGATTTTTGGGTGGTTTTGTATGTGCCTTTTACGCCAACGATAGCGGGATCGCTGAACGGTTTCGACATCTCTTCAACCCAGTTGGGAACGGCTGCGCAGTCGGCGTCAATAAAGAGTACCACGTCGCCTTTTGCCGCCTTCACACCATGATTCCTTGCCGCGGCTGGCCCCTGGTTTTCCTGCGACAAGAGGGTTACGTTAAACCCTTCGGCAACCTTTTTTGTGCCGTCTTTAGAGCCGTCGTTGACCACGATAATCTCATATTGATCCCGGGGGATGGTTTGAGATTCAAGGGCGTTGAGGCACCTTGCCAATATTTTTTCACCGTTATATACGGGGATGATAACCGATATCATAGCGCTAATTCCTTCGTTATTCCTGACTCGAAAATAAGGCCCAACAAAAAAGTGTAAGTATAAATATCCCAATTCGATATGGCAAAAATCCCATTTTCATCGTTTCTGGGTGTTGCAAATGCAACATGGCGACTTGTTCGATATTCGTTTTTTAATTAGGCATTCGGCAGCTTTTTTACGCACACAGGGACACGGGCACCGTGTCCCTACTTTGAAATTTCTATACATTAAATTTTCGAACTTTACGTTTTTCGTGCAGTGCCCCTGGCCAGGTACTTAAAGAAGATGAATGCCGTTTTTAGTATTCTTTTGGATTCCGACGGATGCAGTATTATTTGCGCAAGTTTAGAGAGAATATATCGTGGACGCAGATAGAATGATTGCCTTGCGTTATCGCAAAATTGCACTAAGTCGTTGCTGGAAAGCTCCGGCGTTGAAATGACGCAGTTGTGCAGTCCTTTGTCGGTGATCCATTTACTGTAATCCTGTGTTTCGAGATAACCGTTCTCCTTTGCCCACGTGTATGCCTCTGTCCCCGGATAGACCATCAGCGGGAAGAACTGCGCCGTGTCGGGTTTCAATTCCTTGGCAAAGTCGAGCGTCTTCTGAAGCGTTCGCTTGGTTTCGCCCGGATTGCCGACAATGAAACAGGCGTGCACCAATATCCCCACCCTTTTCGCATTCCTTACAAATTCTTTTATTTGTTCAAGTTTTATGCCCTTTTTAATGTTATCCAGTATTGCCTGGTCACCGCTCTCAATGCCGATGCAAAGGAGACGGCAGTTGGCGTCCTTAAGCCTTTGCAACGTCTCTTCCTTGATATCCACCCTTGAATTAGCCGTCCATGGGATAGTGATGCCTTCAGAAATTATCCTTTCTGAAAACTCCGCACAATATTTTTTATCGAGGGTAAAGGTATCATCTTCAATAAAGATTTCTTTTACATGAGGGAATTCTTTCCTTATGAATTTGAACTCCTCTATCACATTGGAAACACTTCTGCGCCGATGAGTATGGCCATGTATGGTTTGCGGATAAACGCAGAAAGAGCACTGGTACGGACAGCCCCTCGACGTCATTATGGTTATCTGCGGGTGTTTTGTAATAGAATAAAAGTAGTTTTCAATCTTAAGGTGTTTTTGGTAAACCGAGCTGACGAATGGAAGGTCGTCGAGATTTTTCATGTAAGCCCGACAAGCATTGCGCACGACTTCCCCGTTGTTGCGAAAGCACAGTCCCTGCACGCCTTTTAAACTGCCCCCGGATTGGAGCGTTGCGGCAAGTTCTTTGAGGGTGAAATCATACTCGCCAATTGCTATGGCGCCAATACTCGCATCCAGTTTAATGGTTTCTTCCGGCAGGGCCGAGACGTGGGTGCCGACCAGGGCAATAAAGCAGTCAGGGGCAACCCGCTTGATTTCTTTGGCAACATTGATATCCGCATAGATGCTGGGCGTGCTGGTATCCAGCACCGCCAGTTGGGGCTTGAAATCCCTCGCCAACGCCAACACCGCGTCAAGCGATAATTTTTCAGCGGGGGCATCAATGAGTTTCACACAATGCCCTTCCTTTTCAAGCACACCCGTCGCATACGCGAGCCAGATAGGGTAGTAGAGGGTGCCGCTCTTTATCACGGCTGGACTCCTCTGCGCCCTGGAAAATTTAGGGAAAAAGGGCGGGTTTAGCAAGAGAACTTTAAATTTATTTCTTTTCTCCAATATCATGGACGATTTTACCTTACCTCCGTAATGCTACTATTATTTATTTAATTCAAAGTCTTGGATTATTTGATCACCATAATAAATTACTTTTACCCTCTCGGGTACATAGCCTCGACTCTTCGCTTTTAGACTGCACGCGCCTTTATAAGGAATCAAGAATTGATAATGCCCCATAGCATCTGTTTTTACCCATAGCTTCTCCATACCATCTTGCACCATGGAAACCTTTGCTCCGAAAATTGGTTGCCCTGTCGCAACATCGGTAACCACTCCTGATACTATACCCCGATCTGAGGCATACTTTAAGTCATAATCTTTATAACTAATATAGCTTATATGAACTTTACTGATAGAATCAATAGCAATGGATGTTTTTCCTCCATACTTACCAACTGAGTCTACATCTTTTATAATGAATGAATTGCCATCATAAAAGGCGTACTTAGATGCTTGTTGTGAAAAACTAAAGTAACTTATATGTGGATAATCATTGATATCCAACTTCAATGACGTATCCAATCCAGTATTATGCTTTGAATCGATAATTGTGGTATACCATGATATATCGTCATAATAAGCATATTTTAAATTTACATTAGTATTGTCAAAATAACTTATATGTGGATTGCCATTTTTATCCAAAGCCAGTGATGTATACTGGCCAACAATTCCTAACGTATCCACTGTCATTATAAACCATCTTGTGCCATCATTTAATGCGTATTTTAGATCTCCGTTAGTATAATCAAAATAACTAATGCGAGGCGTGCCAGCGGCATCCAACGCAAGGGAGTTGTACTGACCAACATCTCCTAAAAAGTCTACTGTTTCTTTATGCCACGTTGAACCATCATAATAGGCATACTTCAGATCCACATTGGAATAGTCAAAATAACTGATATGAGGCCAACCATTTTTATCCAATGCCAGAGAGATATACGATCCAAGGTCTCCTAAAGTATCCACTGTTGTGATATTCCATTTAGCTCCATCAAAGAATGTATACTTAAGGGCATAATCGGGGTAAGAGCTGAAGTAACTGATATGGGGGTAATCATTGTTATCTATCGCAATTGACGTTCCATCGCCTACATTGGAATCAATAACACTTATATACCATTCCTCACCATTATAGAAGGCATACTTAAGTTCAAATCCAGGGTATGCACTGTTATAGCTGATATGCGGGCGATCTTTGCTATCCAAAGCAATAGCACTGTTAAATCCCATCAATCCCATCGTATCCACATTTTCTGAATGAACAACAGCAAAAACATCCGAGTTTAAAAAAAGAAAAATAAACAATTTCAATATTGTTAATACACAAGGTATCTTATTCAATTTTAGCTCCCTTAATTGGCAATATAGCTAATGAGCGTATTACCATATTCATCTTTCACCTCAAGAAGAACTTTATCTGGATTAGTCATTACAGTAACCAAGCTGTATCCTGGACAATCGGTAACCGGATACCCATAATATCCCACACTCCACACACCCTTATCGCTCCATGCTGTCTGACAACTTCTACAATTAGCACATGGCACAACCATTTCCGGGAAATCAGAATTGGATCCGTCATCTATACCCCCAGCGTGAAGATCTCCAGATATAAAAATTACTCCAGTAATATTCTTCTGTTTTATGAAATTTACCAATGCCTCTCTTTCATATAAATATGCACCCCAACTGTCCTTTGGCTTACACGTAGGATTAAAGGGCACGGGTGTTAATATAAACTTCCATCGGGCTGTTGACCCTTTAAGACCGTTCAGCAACCAGTTGAGCTGGCCAACAGTCCCGAGGTTGTCACCATCCAACATGGACTTGTCTGGTTCATCAAGATCAGATTCCGGGTCTCGTTGACTTCGAGAATCTAACATAAAAAGATCGGTATGGCCATAAGTAAAGCGCTGCCAGTCGCCATAATCAGAAACCGGATATACTGGGAAAAATTCTTTGAGTACTCTAAGGGATCGTTCTTTATAAGGATAGGTTTTATCACCATTGTTATCACCGTAATCGTGGTCATCCCAGTGGTGTGCCACTGCACTTCTTCTAAGGATATTCATCACAAAGTCAGACATATTTCCTAAAGGGGTATAAAGGTCCTTAAACATTTCTCTTTTTCCAGTAAGTGTATCAACATCTCTATGGTCAAAGTCCCCACCGATAATTACAAAGTCGGGGAATTCCTTTGATGTACTGGTAAAAGCATAAGAATAGGGCGGTCCTTTTTGAAGTCCACCAAAATCTGTAAGTACCGCAAACTTAAAAACAACTTTGTCTCCGTTATTTGGGAAAGTCTTAAATTGGGGATAGGGAGGCTTAATCTGTGGGAGTGAATCTACTAAAATATTGTAATAATAGATTGTATTGGGAGATAGACCTGTTATGTCAACAATTTCTGCATAATCCTTTGGGCTACCCGTAACAACTTCATTACTCGTTTTCAGTAAGTTTTGTGGTTCAGTACCATATTTTATAGTCACTTTTGCGGAACTATCTGTTCTTACAAAGACTCTGGCGTAGGTAGAATCTACTCCACCTACCACGGGACCATGGGTGAGAACAGCAGATATAGCTCCATTATTTAATCCTGTGAGCATATAAAAAATGACCAAGAAAAATGTTATTATTTTCAAAAAATATTCTCCTTTTTTAGAAGTTTCTTCACAGTCTTTCAATTTTTCAGCACAACCCTCAATATCTTGAATAAGCCAGCAGGAACAGTCAACTGGATTTCAGAATTGTTGATATTCAGGGGTTTGTTTTCTATGACATCCTCAACTTTAGCTACCGGTTCCTTCACATTTAGTTTCAATTTTGTAGTAATATCACGCACGTTAAACTGATTAGGGTCTATCAGATAAAGGAGGTAATTGCCATCATCTGATTTGTTAATGGACAATACCACATTATCAGCAGAAAAGGGAAGTTGGTTGCTGTGTTTTTTCAACGATTCTAAAATCACCTTCTTTTCCTCTCCCTGGGGTATTTTGCGTCCTTCACTATCCATGATGGAGCCGTTTTCCTTTACCACAAACCGGGATACCCATGTTTGCTGGTCAGGCTTTACCCACTGGGGAACAAAAGACACGAAACCATAAGGTGTTTTAGGCAGAAGGCCTTCATAATAGGAGTACATTCCGGTCCATAGCGCCGGAAGATAATCGTCCTTTACACGCTTCAAAGGAAACTCGTACGAGAATAATCCTCTCTGTCCAAATTTTCTAATCCAGTAGGCATGGTGTCCCTCTGAGTCACTTGGCTTCTGCTGCGGATTAAACTCTTTTTGAAAAAGCACCGGTGAAGTCAAAACCTGTTCACTCCTGTCAGGGGGGATAATAACCCCTTTTCTCACCAATGTATGGAAAAGATCACGGTGTCTTTTGCTGTCGGGGTCCAACACATAATTTCCCTTCTCTTTTTTTACAAATTCACCGTTCCCTTCTATCCTGAAATACGTTGCCCCTAAACTTGCAGCCATTACTTCCATTCTTAATAAAACATCGGAAGAGCGGCTAAGGAATATAGATTCCCATTTCCATACATCCTCTTGGGCGCTGTAACCCCACTCACTGCATACGCCACTTTTCCACATCCCCATAATCATTCCGAGATTTAGCTCAGGTATATGGGGACGATTCGTTTTATACATTGGAATGAGCACATTTTTAAAGGCTGGTTTGAATATCCTGCTTGCAATTGAATAATCTGACGGCATTTCAAACCAGAAATCAAAATGCTCATTTAATATTAATTTCTTTTCGCCATATTTAACTAACAAATCCATGACCTTGCCCATTGAAGTCACAAAACGGTCGAACCCTCTTCTGGTATAGCTACATTCATTGGCAACAAAACCCCTGCATGAACGGGGGGCGGTAATCAGTATTTTCTCCACGGTTTGCAGACTCAAGTGAAGGTTATTATTTTTCGCTACCCTGATATAGAATGGAATGTTTTTCTGTTCCATTTCAGAAACAAAGCTCAGTATGTCACTTTGCGAATAGTTTCCTTTTCCTTGGAATCTCTCTGGAAGATCATAGTCTTCTGTATCTTCATCTTTTCCTTTTTTATCCTTCTTTTTTGCCAACTTAACCGTTTCTTTTCCTTCTTTTTGAGCTTTTTTATCTCTCCAGCCCTTCACATTCTCCTTGTCTGGCACTTCTCTCAGGCCGTCTATCATAATTTCAAATGCTAATCTGTCCGACTCCCTTGTTTTTAGGAAACGGTAAAGCCTCTCCGTCTCTTCTAGGCCATCGGAAAAGGTAACGTGTTGAAGGACATGAATCTTTCTCCTTTCACCTTTAACGGCAGATACGGCAGAAGAACGATTGGTAATATTCTTGTATATTGCATCGGTTTGTTCATCTGTTTTTGTTACAAACCGTTTCGATGTATAATCAGGTAAATCTTTTAACTCTGTAAGAAGAACTTTAGTAGAGCGAGTGGTAGTACCTAAAAGTACCTGGTCATATCCGCTTCCGGAAGGAATCGTGTCAATCGTTAAATAACTTGCTTCCGGAAAAATTTTAGAGACTACTTTGCCCTGAGAATTTAGCGTCATTATGGGGGTTGTATTTCCATTTGCCCCGGTAACTATACCGTGGAGAAGACAGATAATCTCCTTTCCCTCATCACCCGTCAGGTTTCCGATACTGATTTGAGCATTTGACCAACTATTTACAATATCAGGGAAATTGGTATTCCATACGAGTTCACCTCTGCCATTCAGGACCGTTATCATTCCTGAAGGCCGGCTTCCCACCACTATCTCATTTCTGCCGTCATTATTAATATCATTAATCTGAATATTTCTGATCCAGAGTATCTTAGTATTATGTTTTCCTTTTGCCTCTTTCAGAGCGGGTTCAACATGCCTTAAAATGGTTCCTTTACCGTCTAGAAAATAAATACCTTCCTGTCTCGTACCAACAATGATTTCGTCGCCGCTGATACCCTCTATATTCCCAACAGCAATAGCGCTGATGGATGATTCACCTGAGATATTTTTTTTCCAGATGACCTTACCTTTATTACTCAGGGCATAAACTTCTCCAGATGACGTCCCTCCAACTATTTCCTTTACACCATCATTGTTTATATCACCCACTCCAACAGCAAGAAACGTCCGGGCATCGTTATATTTCCAAACAGTATTCATCTTGCCATCCAGCAGCACGATATTCCCCTCTTTATCCATAACAGAAGTAACAATCTCGTCTCCGGGGGAGTTATCAATGTCAGCAGAAACAATATCAGAAGGTATACCTTCAAGATTACGTTTTATAAGGACTTCCCCTTTATCATTAAGGATATAAATATTACCGTCTACACCGCCTAAGATTAAATGTCTGTCTGATTTTGAATCAACCTTGTTATGGGTTGTTTTCCATATAACCTCATTAATATCAATCTCTGCAGCCCGTGTAATCCCGGCAGATAAAAAAACCAGAAACAGAGAGGACGCTATAAAGACTGTCATTTTTTTCATAATGATTTTACCTCCTGAGCGTGTAGTTTTAAGAAAGCAGATGTTAGCCCCATAAACCCCCAGAAAGTAGGGTCCGTAAGGCTGAATGAACGAAAAGCCATGTGAATGGCAATGGTGACCAGTCCACCTATCATACCGACGCCGATTACCCGTATTTCTTCATTTTCACAATCCTTTAAAAGTTTTACAAATTTTACCCCAATTTGAAACCACCAGAACATCAGAAAAAAGAGACCAACCAAGCCCAATTCTGAAAGAATAAAGACATAGAAATTATGCGGAAAATTAAGCTGTGACCCAGCTAACAATGATATTTGGTAAAACGACCCCAGACCTCTACCGATTAAAGGGGACTGCTTGAACATGTCAATACCGACATTCCATGCGTCCAATCTATATTTTATAGACTCTTCAGGTGACATAAACAGCGACATAACCCGCTCTTTCAACGCATCAATAAATCCGGATGACGCCGTAGTCAAGAGGACTGAAACAGCAATAATAAAACTGACTATAAGAATAAAGATCAGTCTGCCCAAAAATTTCTTCTTCAACATCAATTGCATAAAAAATAATGCGCCCACGATGGCCACGAAGCTCTTTCTTGACATAGCAGTCAGAAATGTAAATGAGGCAAGAGGTAATGAAATCAATAAAATCGTCTTCCACCACCCGCGGGGTAAAACTAAAAGATAGGTGATAATCAGGACGGCAACGAGGGATGTTATGAATCCCACCATATCTGCACCTTCAAAAAGCGCAGTCGTTCTAACGTCTTTATGTATTTTGTCATAGCCGGTTGTAAAACTATAGGATGCAGCCGCCTTAAATCCTGAAGTAAACGTCTCATAGGTGCCCAGGACTGAAACAACCAACACCAGAACTACCCATGCGCCGATAACGGTGTTAAAATCCTTCCTGTTAGTAATCACCGTGGTAGATATAAAGTAGATGACAAGTCCGATAGCTATCTTTAGTATCTGTTGAATCCCTCTCATCTGAACATTAGTCCAGAAAACAGAAAATGCCGCCCACAAGAAGAGTGAAAACATGGCAAATTCCACTTCTGTGATGTGTACGCTGAGTTTGGGTTTCTTTATAAAAAGGAATGTCAGCCCTATCAAAGCCATAAATATTGACGGCTCCAACAGACTGATGTCAACATCCCCTCCAATCTTAAAAAGATCTATCCCATAATTTGGCAAAAGAAGCACTAGGATAAGATAAGGTAGGATAGGCTTATAATATATGATTACTATGAAAACCGGGATAAAAACAATGGGTAGATAAGTCAGGGGCATGACCACAGGCAAAATCCCCAGAAACACCTGAAATATAACTAATATCCCCATCCATAAACGCGGTCGGAGAAATGTAAGTGTATTATCACTAAACATCATTTACCCAACCCGAACAAGTCGGAAGAGAAATCAACAATCATGTATTCTTCTATCATAGTTTAATCTATATACCCCAGACTTTGTAATCGCTTTTTAATTTCATCATCAATGGGTGATTCGATCGGGTTGCTGCTGTATCTGCGGCTACCATCATAACTATTTATATATTTAAAAGGGTACTGCAGTTTGAATTCGGGGGTAATGATATCCTTTATAACGTCTCCATCCATATCCATTGCAACCGGAAGTCCCGATAAGGCCAAGAGGGTGGGAGTGATATCCAATACAGATGACAGACTGTGTACGGGATTATTTTTTCTCACTCCGGGACCTGCAAAAATAAACACCCCATCTTCGTCAAAATGTCTGGCTGAATTAATCTTCGTCTTTTTAAAAACACGTTCGTTTCCAGACATACCATGATCCGATACTAATGCTATTATGGTATCCTCATCAGCCATTTCAAGAAATTCTCCAACTACTTCATCAATATAGGTATAATAATCAGGAATCAGTTTACCGTAACGTCTTATCTTATCTTTTTCAATATCGACAGAAAATCCTTCGGGTTCCATATACGCCCAGTACTTGTGCCCGGCAACGTCAATTCCTGCCATATAAAACGTCAAAAAATCCGGATTGGACTGTTGTTTTATATGAAGCGCAATATCCTTGTAGGAGCGATCGATATTGTATACGCTGGTTATCAGTCTCAGGCTATCTTCCTCAACGGTTGACAAACGTTCTTGCTCATTCCAGATGCTTTTTAAGAATTCATGAATGTCATCTAATTTATCCGTGGGACGAATAAGGGGTTTAATTTCCTCGAAAAGCGATTCGGGATAGGTCTGTTTTTCAAAAGAGGTTGTCCTCAACCTTGATTTCCGTGTTAACTCAACAAATTCATCTGACAAATCAGCGGATGAATCCTTTTTTCTCTTTGCCAAATCGAGGTCTTTCGCTTTATAACCCAGGATACCGCAGACCATGTATCCGTTAACGGCTTCAGCAGGCCAACTGTTCCACCATCCAACGACGCCAACCGTTTTATTATAATCGCCTAAAATCTCCCATACGGCCTTGCTCTTCCGCATATTTGACGTGTAAGGAACGAGTTTCTTTGTCCTGGGATCTTCTGTGACAAAACCTTCGATGCCATGTTTGCGAGGCAGCTTTCCGGTGCCAATGCTACTCCATAATTCCGGAGACAAAGCAGGACACAGCGTTTTTAAAGGACCGTAACTGCCCAGTTGAAGCAGAGAATTTATATGGGGCAATCTCCCCGCCTTTAAAAGGGGGTTCATAATTTTCCAGGTAAGGGCATCAAGCCCCATGAGTATGATCTTTGACCTGTTCAGGCCGGACATATCAACGTTCCGGACGACAACCCCACTCTTGTTCTTCACCAGCTTTCGGTTGTGTAAATAACCCTTTAATAATCTTCGTATCTTTTTTATCCTGAATTTTAACATAATTAATTAAAAAGCCTCACATGATTGTCGTAATAATTTTGTTTAACAGAAGAAAAATCGAAATTATCTTGAAAGCTATTTCCCAGAGAATAACCCTGAATTATTGAATTGCTCATGTTATTATAAAAAAATAGTCCCTGCCGTCCAAAAGATATTATTCGTTGATAACCTTTCAGATAATTCAGGATGTTCTTAATTACGTCCACATAATCTATGGTATAGACCGGATAGGTATTGGAAGATTTCAGGGTATAATAATGCGAGTAGTCTTTAATATTGAAATGGCCGCTTCTGTCCAGTTGTTCTAAAATTGTTTTAACCATATCCGGTGAGGTATCGATTTCTTCGTTTTCATTACAAGTTATTTCCACACAGAGAGAGGACTTATCAGCAGGTGACATTGCGGGACTCAAATTCTTAAATTCCGTTACCCTGCGGAATAAATAATCCTGCCCGGTAAAATACAGGCATTGATAATCCGTCACCCTGGATGCGTTAAAACAGAGAAGGAAAAAAACCGTTTTCCTATGCCCTAACCGCGATAAGATATCCGCATTGATTTTGGCAGCATTCAAAGGACCATGATTAAACAGTTCCGTGATTGGTATTGAAGAGACAAGATATTCTCCCCTGAACGATTGATTATGAAGGGTATTCACTTCCACATAATCGTGTTTTTCTTTAATGGAAACTACCGGTGACGAGAATAGTATCTTACCGCCAAGTTCATCATAGCGTTCTTTTAACTTATCGGGAATTGAATCAATCCCAGATGGCGGATATGATACGACTTGTTTTTGTAATTGCTTGTCTTCTTTTAATGCCCTTAATCCCAGCGCCAACAAACTGTTATTCCTCCAGCGGGAGAGAAATTTTAATTTTTGTTCCCCCCATTTCGGAGAAACGTACTTGGGCGTCAGTCCATAGAGTTTTTGTACATAGCCAGAAAGGCATATATAGTTATAAATTTTTTCCCCAACGGTGTTAACAATCCATTCCTCCAAATTGGTAACCGGCTTTGATTTTCTGAAAATATTTGCCACAATGATATCAATTAACACCGGCAATACATGGCTCTTTTCCATGTTTTTCAAAATATCTTTGGGTTCAAAGGGAAAATGAAAAAGACGATTTTGAGCAAATATCCGCTCCCCATTCCGCTTTATAAGCGGGATTCCGAATGAGGGAGTAATACGTTCTTGTAATAAATTTCTAATCTCCTGGCCGAAGAGAAAATGGGGACCATAATCAAAGGTAAATCCGTCTTTTCTAAAACAACGGCATAACCCCCCTGCTGACTGTTCTTTTTCTAAAATAGTCACATCATGACCGGCCTCCAGAAGACTTATTCCACAGGATAAACCGCTGAGACCGGCACCTAATACAAGAAAATGCATGATTAAATATCCTTTTCCTTAACCAATATATCCCAACCCCTTCAGACTCTTTATTAATTCCTCTTTTTCTTCATTTGAATAGATATCAGAACCATTGCTCGTTGTCTTTTTATCCAGTTCCCCGAATCGCGCCTTATGCGATTTCACAAAATCTTCATTAAAGCAGGAATACAGTACCTTGCCATCCACATCTGCCGAAATAGGAACCCCAAGGAGATAAAGAACCGTAGGCAAGATATCTGTAATATTTATGTCATTAACCTGATTACCCTGTTTAACGTCCGGACCGGCAGCCATAAAAATACCATATTGCCTGTGCGAGCCGGAAATTTTACGCCAGTGTGTATCATTACCCAGGTATACCCCAGGCTTCTTTTCATTACGGCGGAAGAATTTTGGCGTCATGTAATACATATCATTCGGTTTTAAAACAATGTCCGGAAAGTTTACCGTGCTGTCTCCCTTGAATATCTCCTCCCTCCGGAATACCCCCTTAAAGACATTGTTGCCCGTTTCAGGCTCTTTCAGCTTTTTAGCTTCGCTTATAATTTTCTCCCTGAGGTCTTCATACGCTTCTTTCGGAACAATACCCTGTGGATACTTACCTTTTAAATTGATACGTATACCTTCAACTTCACCCATAAATGCCTTAGTATTTGACCAGTCCAGCCCCGAAAACCGCAGATAGTTGGCAGTCTTGGCCGCTGCCCAGGGGATTACCTCCGTCAGTTTGGCCTTGATATGCGGCGGTATACTTTTTAGAAAAAAGGAAAGTATTCTGCCCTTTATGAGAAACTTCATATCATCAACGGCCCTCTTGAAGCTCGACTTGTTCTCTTTTCCAATTCGACTCAATAAACCCATATCTTTTAACCACTCATTTACAAATATAGATTTTCCGACTCGCGGCCCGGCGCCATGATCAGACATGATAATTAAATTACTATTTACAGATTCCAGGCGGGAATGAATTTCTCCTACAACCTCATCCAGTCTGCGATATACACCGAAAATGGCATCTTTCAGCCTCTTATCGGCCTTGGGGTTGTATTCAGGATGACCTTCATCCATATAGGACCAATATTGATGCTGTACATTATCAGGACTGTTGAAGCGGACTGCAAACAGGTCCCATGGATATTTGTCCATCAAATACAAAACAGTCTTTCTCTGGCTTTCTATGTTTTCATGAATAATATCCAACCCCTTGAGCTTTCTCTTGTCATTATATAAATATCCACCAAGGTGGAGATTAATCTGATAATTCGGTGAATTTCTGAGTATTTCCTGTTTAATATGCTGGGGATACGTAAAATCCACATCAAGGCTCGGAGTATCAAGTCCGCTAATTAAAATACCGTTAACGGGCCTTGGTGGATAGGTCATGGGAATATTCACGACTATCACCTTTTTCCCCTCACGGGTCAAATCATCCCACATTGCGGGAGACTTATTGTCGATCCCATTTACCAGTTGCAGGCCGTATTCATTCTCCTTCATCTGTATAAACCCCAATATGCCATGCTTCCCCGGATCTTTACCTGTAGAAAAAGAAGTCCATGCAGGCGGCGAATGATGAAGCACCGTTGAGTTTAACGCACCATGAGTCCCTTTATTCAGGATTTTCTGAATATTGGGCAGTTCTCCTCTTTTTAACATTTTATTAATAATGTCAAAGGTAGCGCCATCCAGGCCAAGTATGAAAACCTTTCGTTCATTTATAACGACATCTTCTGGCATAACGACTTCTCCTGAAATTAATCCATGTACCCTAATGCCTTTAATTTTGCCATTAACTCCTTTTCATCTTCCCGGCTTACGGAAGAAGATTCGTAAACAGATACTTCCTCTTCCGTGTATCTGCAATCTTTCCTTTCAGAGCCGTTCATTATATCCACATGAACTTTACCATCCATGTCTTTCGGGATCGGTAGGCCAAGCAGATAGAGAATTGTCGGCGCTAAATCCTGGATATTAATATATTGCTCATAACGATGGGGTTTTATACCGGGGCCTTTACAAAGAAATATTCCTTCCTGAGCGTGAGAAGATTTCGGTACAGGGAATTTTTCTATCAACGATTTGCCAAAACCTCCCCGGACAATATATTCAGGGGCTGTTTCAAGAAACAGGTCAGGAAAATTTTCCCTGTACGGCCCTCTGTAAAGTTCGTAATCCTGATAGATCTTTGAAATTATCTGCATCCCTGTATCAGGGTCCTTCAAAGAGAGCAGGTCATTAATCAGTTCTCTTTTGTATGCATCGAATGTCTCATCATGTGGTATATTATCCCTGTTAATAGAAATAGACCTTGTGCGCGATGAATGGAGGTGTGATACTGATTGCTGCCGATCAACGATAAACCTTTCAGGGGGGATCAACTTCTTTGTAATCGAAGGGGCTACTCGTCTCAACCACTCCACAACCTTCCCACTTCCAACCATCTTTTTTATGAATGCCCTGTTAATTCCCAAATACCACACCAGTTTGTTGATGTTTTTTATCAGTCTCAGTCCCCCGTCCTTACCCCCTCCGAACCTGTGGTCGAGGATCTCTTTGGAACCATGGGTAAAGCCTGAATCATAATTAGCCGTTCTTCGTGTAAGGTCACCCCGTTCAAATAAAAACTGATTGATGCGGACGCCCCGATTGTAGCCGGCAAAGCCATGGTCCGACATCAAAATCAGATATTCAGCGCTTTTTGAAAATTCACCGATATAGTCGTCCATGCGCTTGTATACCTTTAAAACTTCCGCCGGATTATTCCATAAACGATGGCATACAATATCCGTTCCCTGAAATACAAGCACCATCAGGTCATGTGCCTCCGTGTCCCTGAGATACAGGGCTGTCTTGAAACGCTGCTCCATCATGTGATGAAACAACTTCAGGGACTTGCTGCGATCAAAGGAACCCAACGTGAGAATATCGAGATCAACAATATATTCTCCGACGTTGTCCTTTATGGCCTGCATCTTTTCTTCTGAAGTACAACATGGTTTGCCGGGAGGAGTAAGCATGCCTGAAAGCAGTATTCCGTTCTCAATCCTGGGTGGATACGTTATAGGTACATTAATTACCAGGGATCTCATTCCATGTATGGCTGCAATATCCCAGAAAGCCTTACCTTTAACATCTGTATATGAAATGATTTTTTTACCGTCTTCGCCTCCTACGAAGTCAATAACCCCTATTTTACCGGGATTCTTACCCGTGTAAAAAACAGGCCAGGCAGGACAGGTCAGGGGAGGACGTGTGGAATCCAGCGGGGACCAGGCGCTTTCACCAATAAGTTTCTTAAAATTGGGAAGCTCCCCCTGCTGAACCCAGGGAAGGATCAGGTCGAATGTGGCGCCATCCAGACCGAGCACCATTAATTTTGTCTTTTGTCCTGTCATGATTAATCCAGATACCCCAATCCTCTCAGCGCCCTTTCAATCTTCCTGGAATCTTCTTCATTCTCGTAAGTGCGCTCTTCTTCGCTGCCGGCAACGGAAATCTCTTGTTCGATATACTTTGCCGGATTATCGTGTACGAATTTATCCTTAAAAATAGGGTACAGTATCTTTCCATCCAGACCATCAGGTATCTCCAAACCCATGCTGTAAAGGATTGAAGGAAACAAATCCATTATACTGAATTCTTGCGGAAAACACACCCCGGAAATAATATCCGGCCCCTGCGCCATAAACACGCCGTTCATTCTATGCACGCCATTAACAAAAAATTCACGGTGGTTCTTTTTTGCAATTATTTCCTTATACCCAAGTCCCCGGGGGAACTTCCCGCCCCTGACCTGATGTGAAAAATCTCTGGTCATAATGTACAGGTCCGGTGAAATATCAAGGCAAGGCCCGTGGTAAAGTTCTTCACGGCGATAGACCTTTTCAACAAGCCTTTCACCTGTGTCAGGCATAACCAGGCTCTCCAGTTCCTGAATGAGTCTGTCGCAGAGGTTGTCCTTCTCTTTCCCCGGAGCAACAATTCCCTGCGGTTCCCTTCCCTTTAGATTTATCCTTAAAGTAGCGGGATGCTCTCCTGAAAATACCTGTGTCCTGGACCATTTGATCATGGAGCGCCGTATAAACCCCTGAGACCGTACACGCAGTCCCGGAAATATCCTCATCAGACGGTCTTTGGCATGAGATGAAATATTTTTGGAAAGAGTATTAAGCGATAACCGCGATATCTGCCTGAGGGTACTCTTAAACAGAGACCGTGGTTGAAACTCAAGGTATCCTTTCTGTTTCAACCATTCATCTATAAAAAAGACTTTGTCTGAAGCAGGTCCTGCACCGTGATCAGACATGATGAACAAAGTTGTTTGCGAGTCAAGTTCCTGCACTATCCTTCCCACTGCCTGATCTACCCGTTTGTAAATTTTTAGAACAGCCTCTTTGAATTCGTTATCCGTATTCATATATTGCCAGTAATGGTGCTGAACCTGGTCAGTTGCCGCAAAATTTACTGCAAATAAATCCCATTCGTGGTTTTTGAGAAAATGAATAACGATTTTCTCGCGATTCTCCACCATATTCAGAAGACCTTTTAATCCTTCTCTGCGTTTTTTGTCAGAGTCAAGATATCCGGCACCGACATGCAGATGGATCATATAACCCGGGGCTATGTTAAATATCTCTTTTTTCAGTTTTTCCGGATAAACAAAGTCAGACTCTACACCCGGCGCGTCCATGCCGGAGATCATCACCCCATTTACCGGCTCCGGAGGGTAAGTCATCGGTATATTAATTGAAATTACCTTTTTCCCTGCCTCACTTAATAGATTCCAGAGATTTTTGACCCGCATCTTTTTATGATTAACAAACTGAAATCCATAGCTACCCTTTTTAATCTCCTTAAAACCAAAAATACCGTGCACGCCCGGATTTACTCCCGTCATAAAAGAACTCCAGGCCTGAGGAGTAAAGGGAAGGATAACAGATTTAAGCGGCGCCTTAACCCCTGATTCGGAAATCTTTTTTAGGTTAGGAAGATGCCCGGCTTTTATCCAGGGGTCAATTAAATCTAACGTGCCTCCATCCAAACCGATAACGATCAATTTTCTTTTGCTTTCCATTAATTAGGCCTTCGGCGACTTTTTTTACGCACACAGGGACACGGGCACCGTGTCCCTACATTGAAATTTCCTATACATTAAATTAGGTCTTTGGCGGCTTTTTGGGGTGTGTTTTTTGGTGTTGCGCGGAACTTGGTGGAGTTGAAAAGATGGCGCGTTATGAGCATTTGCCTATTTTTAGAGAGGCATATGATTTGTCAGTGCATATAGAAAAGATTGTGCGGAATTTCAGCCGATACCACAAGTATACCTTGGGTACGGATTTGAGAAACAAAAGCCTAAGGATACTGGAAAAATTGTCGATGCCAATAACTCCAGAGAGAGAAGAGGTATCCTGCTGGAATTACGACAGGAACTGGAGGGCTTTAAGGTGCTGGCCAGGCTTTGCCACGACTCAGGCGGTTTTGCAAGCACACGCGGCTATTTGCATGTGGCCGAGCGTGTCACCGGTATAGCAAGGCAAAACGAAGGATGGATAAAAAAGTGGAACGTGAACCTGAACAATGGCAACGTGAACAATGGCAACGTGAACAACGACAATAAGACCAACACGAACTATGTATGGCCGGTTCGCGCAGGAGAATGATGGCCCCGCCGCTCTGATTTATGTATAGGAAATTCAAAGTTAGGCCTGAAAGGCCGACAGGATATAGCGGGGGGTGAAGC
>CAYJPZ010000034.1:0-25381 GCA_964372185.1 uncultured candidatus Brocadiaceae bacterium | reverse complement strand
CCATCAAGTCCATAGAAAACAAGGGCGCCAAGGTTGCCGTTGTCAAAGCTGACGTTTCAAAATACCAGGAAACAGCCAGGCTTTTTGAGGAACTCCCCGCTCCCCTGCCCCCACTAACCGGCATTATCCATGCAGCGGGCGTCCTGGAAGACACGGTACTCCTGCGGCTTACTTCGGAACAATTGCGCAACGTCATGCTGCCCAAAGCGGCGGGTGCATGGAACCTCCATCTCCTGACACAAAACATACCGCTGCAATTCTTTGTCTGCTTCTCGCCGGCTGCCTCGTTGTTAGGGTCGTCAGGCCAGGGAAACTACGCGGCGGCAAACGCCTTTATGGACGCCCTCGCGCACTATCGCTGTTCACTGAAATTGCCGGGATTAAGCGTCAATTGGGGACCCTGGGCCGAAGTAGGAATGGCGGCCAATCTCAGCGTCCGTAACCAGACACGGTTGTCTGCCCTGGGATTCGATACCATTGCGCCGGTGAAGGGTTTGGAAGCCCTGGAATATCTGCTTGGCGCCGAAACGGCTCAAGCAGGAGTCCTCCGCGTAAACTGGCCGAAATTCCTCAACCAAGTCTATAAAGGCGCAATCCCCCCGTTCTTTGGGTCGTTAGCCCAAGACCTGAAATCGCCGGTAACGCCGCAGGCAGGTCAAACGCCATTCGTCAAACTCCTGGAGGCGTCGCCCGTGGACGAGCGCCGCGACATGCTTACGACGCACGTGTGCGAACAGGTTGCCAAGGTCATGAACAGCTCCAACACGGCAAAACTGCAACCCGAACAAATAGAATCCCGTCAAAGATTATTTGACATGGGCATCGACTCCCTCATGGCCGTAGAACTAAAAAACCTCCTGGAATCCAGCCTGGGCCACACCCTCAGCGCCACCCGCTTGTTCGACTACCCCACCGTAGAGGCCATCGTTGACTACCTGAAAGAAGGCGCGCTTTCTTCCGCCTTCCCTTCAAAAGAGTCGAAGGCCCGTGTCCGTCCACGACGAGCTGGAAGGCGTATCCGACGATGAGATTGCCGATCATCTTATCAATCGGCATGGCTGATAAACCTTATGGTCTGGAGCGCTACCTGGCCTCTACATGCCTTGTCGGTAGTAGCCTTTTGCAATTTGCCGATACCGTGCTTCTTGCATCCATGAGTATCCCCGAATGGGCCGCGGCGAAAAAGGCTAAAACAAATAAAAATACGCAAAAGTCTTCAAACGGAAACAACAACGATAATGCTGCCGATAACGTCATCCACCTTGAACTGCGGACAACGACCCAGGGGTTTTTAAATCCGTACGATTTTGAGAATTCTAACGGCACGCTGGCAACCAAGCTGATTTGTGTCGGGCTGGAGTTTGGCATAAAGAAGTTGCGTGGAACTCTGCCCGAAAAGCAACCAGTTTACCAACGGTTTCAAGGTGTTTCGTAAGGAAGCTAATGGTAATAAGTATGGTATCCATCAGATGGAAGGGAACGATTGACACTGAAAAGTTAATAAAGGACATTTATGAAGATATCCTTTTAAAATGGTGGAAGTGTTGAATATTATTTCATCATTGCAATAGTCAAACTATGCATATAAAACGAACTTTTTTTAAAGAAGGAGAAAGATAGTTATGGCAACGTCTACTATTGAAGATATCGAAAGAAGATGAAATCAATAAGCGATTAGAAAATATTAAGCCACTATAGCCAAACAAATCAGGTTTTCGACGCTCAAACCAGCAAATACAAGCGGTTCGTCATGTATTTTTCGAAAAACAGAAGCTTTTGGCTATAATCAAGGTATGATTCCTTATACGAGTTGACAAGTCATTATCATATCTTTACAATGTAATTTCATGCACAATATCAGATTTGACTGGGACAAAGAAAAGAACATAGCAAATCAGAAGAAACACGGAATATCTTTTGAAGAGGCACAGTCTGTGTTCGTCGATGAAAATGCCTTGATGATTCATGACCCTGACCATATTGGAAAAGGTGATGACTATGAGAAAAGAATACGATTTTTCTAAGGCTCAAAAAAACCCGTATGCAAGCCGGCTCAAGCGACAAGTAACACTCAGGATGGATGAAGGCACTATCAGCTACTTTAAAACGCTGGCGCAGGAAAATGGAGTCCCTTACCAGGCATTAATCAATCTTTACCTGAGAGAATCTCGTTAACGCGCCGGGGCGACATCCGGTTTCCTTCGCCAACAGGTTTTGGCTTATCCCCATCGGCTCTAAAAACCCCTCAAGGAGAATTTCGCCGTGAAGGAAAAAGATCGTGTAGGAAAAGGAGAATACATAATGGGAAATGGAAAGACTGACCACCAGACATTAATGAAAGAAGCGCTCCGTGAAATAAAGGATATGAGGACCCGGCTTACCGCGATGGAAAGGGACAAAACCGAGCCGATCGCCATCGTTGGAATGGGGTGCCGTTTTCCCGGCGGCGCGGATAATCCGGAAGAGTTCTGGCGTTTGTTACGCGATGGACGGGACGCCATTTCGGAAGTCCCTGCAAACCGGTGGGACATTAATGCTTATTATCATCCCGATCCCGATGCCCCCGGAAAAATGTACACACGATACGGCGGGTTTATCGGCGCGGTGGATATCTTCGACGGTAGTTTTTTCAGTATAACGCCACGGGAGGCGGCAAGCCTTGACCCGAAACAACGGGTGCTTCTGGAGGTGTGCTGGGAAGGCCTGGAAAATGCCCATCAGCCGTCTGACCGGTTGTATAACACCCCCGTTGGCGTTTTTGTTGGGATCGGTAATTTTGACTATATTACCCTCCAGATGAGTTCGCTTGATATAACCGAGATCGACAACTATTTTACCACCGGCAGTTCTTTGTGCGTTGCCGCGGGGCGCATTTCCTATGTCCTGGGGCTGACCGGCCCCTGTTTTTCCGTAGATACCGCCTGCTCCTCTTCTCTGCTTGCCGTACACCTGGCGTGCCAGAGCCTGCGCGCGAAGGAATGCAATCTGGCGCTGGCGGGTGGAGTGAACATGCTTCTTTCACCGGAAATCTCCGTTAATTTTTGCAAAAACCGTATGTTGTCGGCGGATGGGCGTTGTAAGGCTTTTGACGCATCGGGAGACGGATACGTGCGTGGGGAAGGTTGCGGGATGGTAGTCCTCAAGCGCCTTTCGGACGCCCAAGCGGATGGAGATACAATCCTGGCGCTCATCCGCGGTTCGGCCGTCAACCAGGACGGCGCCAGCGGCGGCCTGACCGTTCCCAGCGGACCGTCCCAGGAACAGGTAATTCGCCAGGCGCTTGCCGGGGGAAAGGTGGAGCCGGATCAGGTGAGTTATATAGAGGCACACGGCACGGGAACTTCTCTGGGAGACCCTATTGAAATCGGTTCCATTGGAAAGGTGTTTGGCAAGCGCAAAGAGCCGCTTATTGTCGGTTCGGTAAAGACTAACATCGGACATCTTGAATCCGCCGCCGGCATTTCGGGGCTTATGAAAGTGGTACTTTCCCTTCAACACGAAGAGATACCGCCTAATTTGCATTTCAACAACCCAAATCCCCGTATTGCCTGGGGAGAACTCCCCTTGAAAATCCCCACGAAACTCACGCCGTGGCCTGCCGGGGAAAACCCGCGGATTGCCGGGGTCAGCTCATTCGGGTTCAGCGGCACCAACGTTCACATCGTCTTGGAAGAGGCCCCGCGTAAAGACCGGTTGCAAAAAATCTCCGGCGGCGAAAAGCCTTTACCGGATGTAAACGACCGCCCCCTGCACCTGCTCACGCTGTCCGCAAAGACGGAAGAGGCGTTGAATCAACTGTCCGAAAAGTATGAGAAGCATTTACAAGCCAATCCCTTGCTTGTTCCGGGCGATATCGGTTATTCGGCCAATACCGGACGCACCCATTTCCCTCACCGGATTGCCGTGATTGGTGATTCGGTTGATCAATTGAGAGAGAATTTGGCCGCCTTGAGAAACAAGAACGGCAGCGGAGACGGTTATCGGGGCGTGTCTTCCGGCCAGATCAAACCGGCATTCCTCTTTACCGGCCAGGGGGCGCAATACGTCGGTATGGGGCTTGAACTTTATAAAAGCCATCCCCTCTTTCGTAAAACCATGGACCATTGCCAGGAAATCCTGAAGGACTACCTGAAGAAACCCTTGTTCGAGGTGTTGTATTCCGCACCGGACGTTGAAGGCGCGTCCCTGCTGCATGAAACCGCTTACACGCAACCGGCGCTTTTTGCCGTGGGGTATGCACTTGCCGAATTATGGAAGTCCTGGGGCGTCAAGCCTGCAGCCGTTTTAGGCCACAGCGCCGGTGAATATACGGCAGCCTGTGTGGCGGGTGTGTTCAGCCTGGAAGACGGGCTGAAGCTCATCGCGGAACGCGCCCGCCTAATGGGGAATTTGCCGGGGAATGGTGAGATGTTGGCAGTTTGGGCGAATGAAACGGAAATGGCAAAGGCCGTTGAATCTTATACCGGCTCCGTCTCCATTGCCGCCGTCAATGGGCCTGAAAGTATTGTTTTATCAGGGAAGCGCGGGGACATTGAGGCATTGAAAACTGCCCTGGAGGCAAAAGGGGTTAAGACAAAACGGTTAAATGTTTCTCATGCCTTTCATTCCCCACTCATGGAACCCATGCTGGATGATTTCAGGCGTATCGCTGAGGGGATAACGTATGCTGCGCCGAAGATACGTTTTATTTCCAATGTTACCGGCGAATTTGCCACGACGGACGTTGCAAATGCCGGATATTGGGTGCGCCACGTGCGCGAACCCGTTCGATTCGAGGCCGGCATGAATACGTTGCACCGTCAGGGCAACGAGATTTTCCTGGAAATCGGTCCAAACCCGGTACTACTTGGGATGGGGCGGCGATGTCTTCCCAAAGACGCCGGTGTCTGGCTTCCCACCCTTCGTCCGTCTCTGGATTGGCGGCAAATGCTCAGGAGCCTGGGTGAATTGTACGTGCGCGGTGCGAACGTGGACTGGATTGCCTTTGACAAGGAATACGCCCGACGCCACGTAGCACTGCCAACCTATCCGTTCCAACGGCAGCGGCATTGGTTTAAAACCTCCGGTTCACGCATGCCGTCGATAAAGGACAAGACCAGCGAGATACAACCGGCGGCCTGCAATCCATTGCTCGGCAGGCGTTTGGCGTCCGCGCTGAAAAACATCCAGTACGAGTCTCAAATACGGACAGATTCTCCGGTATTTCTCAACGACCACCGCCTTTTCGGAAAAGTAATCGTACCGGCTGCCGCATTCCTGGAAATGGCCCTGGCTGCGGGCGCCGACCTGTTCAAATCAGACCACCTGGTTTTGGAGGACGTCGTTATTCAGCAGGCGCTTGTTTTAGAAGAGAGCGAGAGCAAAACGGTTCAGACGATTTTATCTGCTGAAGGCGTTGGCTGTTATACCTTTCAGATTTACAGTCTTTCTGTGGATGAAGGCAATAACGAGTCCGTGTGGATGCTCCACGCTTCAGGGACGATTCTTTCGGGAAGTGAAGATGAGAAACCGCTCCGGGTTGATCTGCAAGCTTTGCAAGACCGGTATGAAGAAAAGACTTCTGCCATTGATTACTATCAACAATTCAAACAAAGGGGCATCAATTACGGGCCGAATTTCCAGGGTATTGAACAACTGTGGCACGGTGAAGGCGAGGCCTTCGGCCGTATTCAATTGCCCAAACCGTTGGAAGAAAGCCCTGACCACGTTGACCGGTACCATCTGCACCCGGTGCTTCTGGACTCCGGTTTCCAGCTTTTATTAACCGCTCTCCCTAAAGAAACCGGGCAAGACACTTATATGCCGGTTGGCGTTAAACGATTGGTCTTTCTGCGCCGTCCCGGCGTGGGATTGTGGGGATGGATACAACGGCAACCGGGCGAAAGCGCAAAGAATCAAACCGTGACGGCATCACTGCGCCTGTATAACGATTCGGGCGAGACGATAGTATCGCTGGAAGGACTATCCGGATTACGCACCAACCGCGATGCGTTGTTGAAAAACGTGCAGAAGGATTTGAGCCGCCGTTTGTATGAGATTGTCTGGGAAATCACCGCCCCCAAAGTCTCTCAAAATGCCCACGTTATGAAAGACAAGCCGCGCAGTTGGCTCATATTTGCAGATGAGGGTGGGCTTGCGCTTACGCTGTCCGAACGTTTGAGAGAACTTGGGGATCTTTGTACGCTTGTTTTCCCCGGCGAGAGCTACGGGAAAGACGGCGGATATTATCACGTCAATCCGGAGTACCCTTCCGATTTCAAACTGTTGCTCCAGCATATTGAGCCCGTTACCGGAATTGTTCATTTGTGGGGCATGATTGGACGGGAGCCGGCCTCCTCTTCCTATCCCGCGCTCTCCTCTGTCTTGCATCTTGTTCAGGCTTTTGCCCGCGCAAACCCGCGTCAATTGCCTCGACTCTGGCTGGTCAGCCGCGGGGCGCAGGTTGTAACGTCCGGGGATGTTTCCATCCGGATTGAGCAATCACCGTTGTGGGGGCTGGGGCGTGTAATTGCCACAGAGTACCCGGATTTCCATGGTGTCTGTTTAGACATCGATCCGTCAAAAGAGCGCAATGACGCCGGAAACCTGCTTGAAACATTGCAAAACACGGACGATGAAGACCTGTTGGCATGGCGGGACGGTGTTCGCTATGCAGCCAGATTGAAGCACTACGTCCCGAAACCGGTGGAAGAAGAAACCTCCTTAAACCATCCATTTCAAGTTACCATGTCCGATTATGGAATCCTGGAAAATCTAACCTTACGGCCAATGACACGCCGGGTACCGGCGCCGGTGGAAGTAGAGATTGAAGTACATGCCGCAGGTCTCAATTTCCGGGACGTACTTCGCGCACTTGGGATGTTTAATACACCGGCAAAAGGCCCCACTCTACCGGCAATGGAGCATATACCTTTTGGGATTGAGTGCGCCGGGAGGATATCAGCGGTAGGTGAAAACGTCACGGCATTCAAGGCGGGAGATGACGTCATGGCCGTGTTGTCCATAGGAAGCCTGGGTAGTTTCGTAAACGTTCGTTCGGAGTTTGTTATCCAGAAACCCGCCAATATGTCCTTTGAGGAAACGGCTACCATTCCGCTTGCATTCTTAACGGCATATTATGGGCTGAACCGTTTGGCAAAAATCAAGGCAGGAGATCGCATCCTGATCCACGCCGCCGCGGGTGGTGTGGGTATGGCCGCCGTCCAACTTGCCCAACGCGCCGGCGCTGAAGTGTTTGCTACCGCCAGTCCCGGGAAATGGGAATCTCTTAAAGCAATGGGTGTTCGGCACGTTATGAACTCCCGGTCGCTGGATTTTGCCCAAGAAATCATGAACACCTCCGGCGGTCGTGGAATGGATATTGTTCTCAACAGCTTAAACGGAGAATTTATTCCCAAAAGCCTTGAGATATGCGGTAAGGATGCGAGGTTCATTGAAATTGGGAAAATCGGGATCTGGGAACGTCAACGGGTAAGTAATTTCAGGCCGGATATTGCCTATTTTCCTTTTGATCTGGGCGACGTGGCCGCTGACAATCCGGGCTTGATTACAACCCTGTTCGAAGAGTTGAAGCAATGTCTACAGGAAGGCGTACTAAAGCCTTTACCGCATACCGTATTCCCCGTGCAGAACGCAATAAGCGCATTCCGGCACATGGCACAGGCCAGGCACGTAGGAAAGGTGGTAATCGGTAACATGAAGCCTGAAACCCCACGAAACGCGCAGGCTTCCGGCTTCAAGGGGTTTGTTCCAAAAGGGACATATCTCATCAGCGGCGGGCTTGGCGATTTGGGTATCGTGGTTGCAGAATGGATGACCGGCCAGGGCGCCCGCCATCTGGTATTGACCGGAAGAAACCCGGCGAAACCCCATATCATGAAAATTATTGAGCAATTAAGGGGAGACGGCGCGGAGATTGTTGTGATTAATGGGGACGTCTCGGCAGAAAAAGACGTTGAAGCGCTTTTTGAAACAATCAGGAATACCTTGCCGGAATTGAAGGGGATTGTACATGCCGCCGGCGTTTTAGATGATGGGATGCTCATTGATCAAAATTGGGACAGGTTTTTAAAGGTTATGGCGCCCAAGGTTAACGGCGCATGGAACCTGCACCGGTTTAGCCTGGGTACGAGCCTGGATTTCTTTGTGATGTTCTCCTCCGCGGCGTCGCTGATGGGAAATCCGGGACAGGGTTCATACTCCGCTGCAAACGCCTTCCTGGATGCACTTGCTCATTACCGGCGGGCGGAAGGGCTTCCCGCGTCAACCATCAATTGGGGACCATGGTCACAGGTTGGAATGGCCGTTCAACGGGATAGAGGAGACCGCCTTCTTGCCCAGGGAATAAGGGGACTCAAGCCCGAAGAGTGTTTGTCGATACTGGAAAAAATCCTCCGCGAGGGACAGGCTCAGACGTGTGTGCTGGACATTGATTGGCAAAAACACATCCAACACATCTCCCATAGAGGAACATCCCGATTGTTTTCAAATATCATCGGGACGGATTACCGCGAACCCCAGGACGCTTCAAAGAAGAGCCGGAGTGAACTGATACAAAAGCTGAACGACACGATGCCTGAGCGCAGACACGACGTTATACTCTCCTACATACAAGGCCTGGCAAAGAAGGTCATGGGATACGATGAGTCGCAAGACATTGCGGTGGACAAACCGTTAATGGAACAAGGCTTCGATTCCCTTATGGCCGTGGAAATGAGAAACAGGCTGAATAAAGAGATATCCGTAAGCTTACCGGTAACCTTAATGTTCGATTATCCTACGCTGGAAAAAATTGCAAATTTCATTCTCGAAGAAATTCTTTCATTCAAAACACCCGAAGAGGCGCCTGAAAGGAAGGGAGAGGATCAGGAAACAACTTCGACAAATGAGGTGTTGAAAGAAATTGACGAATTGCTGGCGGGGTCAGAATGAATACCAATGCTTATTATTTAAGAGGTGCCCCGGACAATCGTTAATAAATATTTCGCATTCTTTCTTCTAAACAGCATAGTACAGTCCTGATAAATAGTAGGCGCTTTTCTTAATGACCGGGAGTTTCTGCAAAAAAGCAATACCTGGGCGTATTCATTTGTCCAGGAATGGCCCGTTTTAGGGCAAACCCACCAGATTTCCTATTCTATCCCGGTCAATCATTTGGAAGACCCGACACACCAAACAGGCATTGGCGACATTGCCCTCAATTACCGTTATCAGGTGCCTTTGGATGAACCAATCGCCCTGGCGCCGCGTTTTTCCACGCTTTTCCCCACCGGCAACGAGAAGAAGGGGTTCGGTACCGGCGCCGTCGGATATCAGGTAAACATCCCTCTCAGTATCGAGCTTTCCAATAAATTCGTAAATCATTGGAATGTAGGAACAACCATTACCCCCCACTGTAGCGGCGACGACGGGGCAAACGCAGACACCTTCGGGTTTAATTTGGGAACCAGCCTCATCTGGTTGGCGACGGAGCGCTTTAACCTCATGCTTGAGACCATGTGGAATTCCTCGGAATCCGTTCTCTTTGACGGCGTAAGGGAAAGAGAAGACGCGGTTTTTATCAACCCCGGCGTGCGGTACGCCTTTGACTTTACGTCAGGTCTCCAGATTGTGCCCGGCATATCGTTTCCTATCGGTTTAGGGCCTGCTTCGGGAGAGTACGGGGTATTCGTCTATCTTTCTTTCGAACACCCCTTGTTCTGAGCCGGGAATCAGCCATTCTCAAAAAACGTTTTGCAGAGGGTAATTTCTGCCTTCATAAATGTGACCGCACACCCGGAAAGAACCACACGGTTGCCACTCACCTCGCAAGTAATAACGCCGCCACGTTGAGAAACCTGTTTGGCCTTCAGTATGTTTTTGCCGAGTTTATTGGCCCAATACGGTGCAAGCTCACAATGCGCGGAACCGGTGACGGGGTCTTCAGTGACGCCCAACTTGGGGGCAAAAAAGCGGCTGACAAAGTCAAAGTCAGTCCCGGGTGCAGTGACTATGACACCGCGCAAATCAAGCCTGCTTAGCAAGGCGTGGTCGGGCACAATGGCGCGAATGATTGCCTCGTTCCCGAATACGGCCAGGTAATCGTCGGCAGCCAACACCTCAATGGGACATTGGCCAAGCCCTTTCGTCAAGGCTTCGGAACATGCGCAGGGTGTTGGCGGGCAGGCAGGAAAGTTCATTTCTAATTGCTTTCCCTTTTTCTCCACGAACAGATCGCCGCTGCGTGTTTCAAAGGTAATGGACTGTTTGGAGTAGCCAAGGATTTCAAAAATGACGTGGGCCGTTGCCAGGGTTGCGTGACCGCAAAGGTCAACCTCCTTGACCGGGGTAAACCACCGCAGTTTGAAACCTTTTTCCGAAGTAACGAAAAATGCCGTCTCAGAGAGATTGTTCTCCCCGGCAATTGCCTGGAGAATCGAGTCATCCGGCCACGATATCAGCGGAACCACTGCGGCAGGATTACCGCCAAAGACTCTATCAGTGAAGGCGTCTACCTGGTATTGTTTAAGCTTCAATGTGACCTCCGGTTTTTGCTTGTACATCAGCGTGTCAGCGCCGGTAGTGAGTTCTTCGAGAGTGGAAGGGTAGTGGGGATCATTATGAGTTTGTTTTTTATAGACTTGAACATTTTCACCGCAGGTAAAACGTAGGCCGCTATTCGACGGTTACACTCTTGGCAAGATTCCTGGGTTTATCTACGTCACATCCGCGCATAACCGCCATGTGATAGGCAAGTAACTGCAGGGGAATTACGGAGAGGAGCGGCGTCAGGACGTCGGAGGTTTTGGGGATAAAAAAGACATGGTCCACCTTTTCCGCTATATGGTCGTCACCCTCCGTTGCAATTGCAATCACCTTTCCGCTCCTGGATTTTACCTCTTCGATATTGCTTAATACCTTTCCATAAACACTATCCCGTGTGGCGATGAAAATCACCGGCATATCCTTCGTAATCAAGGCAATCGGCCCATGCTTCATCTCCGCCGCCGGGTAGCCCTCGGCGTGGATGTAAGAGATTTCCTTTAATTTCAGCGCACCTTCAAGCGCCACGGGGTAATTATACCCGCGCCCCAAATAGAGGGCGTGTTCGGTATCCTTATAAAGCCTTGCAATCTTCACAATCTCTTCCTCTCTTTGGAGGATGCCCTGTATCTTGCCGGGTATGGACCTGATGTGCTGCGCCATATCAGGGAGCGACTGGGTTAAAATATTTCTCAGCCTCATTAAATGCATGGCGAATAAATAAAGAACGGTAATTTGGGCGGTAAACGCCTTTGTTGAGGCAACGCCGATCTCCGGTCCGATATGCAGATAAATACCGCAATCCGCTTCCCTGGCGATTGTGCTGCCTACGACGTTGCAGATGGAGAGTACCTTGGCGCCCTTATGTTTTGCCTCCCTCATTGCCGCCAGGGTATCCGCCGTTTCACCCGATTGGCTAATCGCTATGACTAAGGTATTGCTTTCAATGACCGGATTCCGATACCTGAATTCCGAGGCATATTCCACCTCAACCGGAATACGCAACAACTCCTCCATCATATATTCGGTTACGATCCCGGCGTGCCAGGACGTGCCGCAGGCGACCACAACAATGCGTTTTGTTTCCAAAAGTTCCTTTTCACGGCTTATCAAGCCCCCGAGCGTTATCGCCCCGGCGTCAAAGTCAATCCTCCCCCGCATGGCATTCTGCAGCGCCTGGGGTTGTTCATGAATTTCCTTGAGCATAAAGTGGGCGTAACCGCCTTTCTCTATCATGTCGATATTCCACAATACCTCTTCTACCTTTTTATAGGTAGAGACGTTTTGTATGGTCTTTGTTTCATAGCCGTTCTTCGTAAGTATAGCAACCTCATTATCGTCAAGATACACAACGTCCCGCGTATGCGCAAGGGAGGCGGAAACGTCCGAGGTAATAAAATATTCCTGATTTCCAACACCCAATATCAAAGGGGACCCTCTCCTTGCAGCAACAATCTTTTGCGGGTCCCTGGAAGAAATTACCGCAATTCCATACGTCCCTTCCACCTCTTTCAACGCCTCCATAACGGCCGTTTCGAGGTTGTCGCGGAAATATTTCTCTATGAGATGGGCAAGCACTTCGGTATCTGTTTCACTTTTAAAGACGTGGCCGTCTTTCTCTAATTTTAATTTCAGGTAATCATAATTTTCAATAATTCCGTTGTGAACTACGGCTATTTCATTGCGGCAATCCACGTGCGGATGCGCATTGTTTAGCGTGGGGGCGCCGTGGGTAGCCCACCGTGTATGAACAATTCCCATGTTGGTATTATACGTATTTCCAAAGAACTTCTTCTCCAGTTCGGCAATCTTTCCCACGGCTTTTTCGCAGTGTAAGGAATCCCTTTCGATAAAGGCCATCCCGGAGGAGTCGTAACCGCGGTACTCAAGCCTTTTGATACCATCTAAAAGAATCTTAACTGCTTTTTGACGTCCAATATATCCAACAATACCACACATGTAAATTACTCCTCAGGTTATGCACGGATAAAAATCCGTTTAAATAAAATGAACCTCCACGAGCCGGCACTTACAAAGGGGAGTGAAAATCTCCGATCACGGGTTCACGTTTGAAACGGGAACCCCACCTTTTATTTTTTCAGCGCGTTATTCGCGGCACGAAGCCTATATACTATCAAAATCATGGTTCAGGTTGCAAACGCAAACACGCCGGGAGGTTGTTTTTTTTAACAACCGGCTTTATTTTCAGGTGGCTTTCATACCGCGATAAGTCACCAAGGTAGGCGTGCACAAACGTATTGCTATGCGCCTGTACCGTCAATGCCCCCTAAACTTAACACGTATGGAGTAACGTCTTCTGAGTAAAAGAACAAAACCCATTTAGGCTCAAAAACACTAGGGCATTATTTCCTTTACGAACACCGTTGTCAATATAAAAGTTCATTTGACAGCAACTTACGGTTTTGATACGATAATCCGGTATCTTCTTATCGGTACGGGGCTGTGCCTCGCCGGTTCCGGTTATGGTACCATATCATCCGGTGTTCTGATGAAATACACGCTCAACCAAATTCAATCCATAATCGGTGGAAAAATTATCGGAGACGCGGGTACGCTTATTACGGGTATCGCCAGTGTGGAATTGGCGAAGGAAGGCGATATCACCTTTATCAAGAACGACACCCTGGTCTCCTACGCCATATTATCACAAGCAACTGCAATAGTTACCCACCGTGAGATTTCGTCCATCAAAAAACCGCAAATCGCCGTTGAAAACCCTTTCATGGCTATCACCAGGTTCATGAACGTTATTGCCAGGGAAAGATATGCACGTCCTCCGGGTATCCATCCGACGGCGGTTATTAGTAAAAAGGCCGTTGTTGGAGAAGGATGTTCCATGGGCGCTTATGTCGTTATCGATGATTGTGTAAAATTAGGAAACAACGTCACCGTGTATCCACACACCTTCATAGGAAAAGGCAGTTGTATCGGGGACGACTCTGTTATCCACGCCAACGTTACTATCCGGGAGGACGTTACCTGTGGGAAGCGAGTCGTTATCCACGCGAATAGCGTTATCGGCGATGATGGTTTTGGCTACCTGCCCGTAAACGGCAAGCATATAAAGATACCTCAAATCGGAAACGTCGAGATAGGGGATGACGTTGAAATAGGCGCTATGGTAACGATCTGCCGCGCCGCACTGGATAAAACGGTTATCGGAAATGGTGTAAAAATAGACAACCACTCGCACATCGCCCACAATGTTATCATAGGAGACAATTCCATGCTCATAGCTTATGCTAAAATTGCGGGCAGCGCCAGGATCGGGAAAAACGTTATGATCGCGGAAGACGTCGGCGTTACCGACCACGCCACCATCGGAGATAACTGTATCATCGGTGGAGGCTCCAACGTTTATAAGAGCCTGGAACCCGGTTCTATTGTATGGGGTTCTCCCGCCAAGTCAATTAACGACGAAAAGCGTGTGCAGGTATTGATCAAAAAATTACCCGAAATGTATAACACCATTAAGAAACTGATTAAAAACAACCCTGCAAAATAGCCGAATGATAGAAACTTTCGCTGACGCGGAAACCGAAAAGATATTTCAGGGAAATATCTCACGAAAATTACCGCTCGATATCCAAAAAACAGCCAGGCGTAAACTATTATACCTTGACGATGCTGACAGTTTAAACGATTTATCAGCTCCACCAGGAAATAGGCTTGAGGCACTCCATGGAAATCGGAAGGGACAATACAGTATTCGAATAAATGACCAATGGAGAATATGTTTTATGTGGGAAAGTGGCCTGGCAAAAGATGTCGAAATTGTTGATTACCATAAATGAAAGGATATTTTTATGAAACGATTACCACCTATCCACCCTGGTGAAATGCTATTAGAAGACTTTATGAAACCTTTAAAATTAAGCGCGTATCGTATTGCAAAAGATATCGGTGTATCAACGATACGAATTAGCCAAATAGTACACTCAAAGCGTTCAATTACCGTTGATACGGCAATGAGGCTTGCTTGTTATTTTGGCACGAGTGCAGTAGTGTGGTTACGATTACAAGCCCGCTACGATTTAGAAGTGGCAGAATCCAAAATGGCAAAGCGTATCAAGCACGAGGTCAAGGTATTACAATTAACACAATTGAAGACATAAGATGTCCATAACATGTCACCTAAATTCTGCAATCGAATTTAATTAAAATCTTAAAAACCATTGTATTTGTTGGCTTTATAGCATTTTTTATAAGGTTAAACATTCACTTTTTGAGTGAATTAATGACTTCATATAAATATCCCGGAACCCCTGATTAATGCTTGTTTTCGCAATTGTCGTCTAAAAACTATTGCAGGATTTAGGTGTCATTAAAATTTATGAAAACATTAAAAGGGTTTTTCACGCCGGACGATGAAAGGCGGATACTATCGGCAATTCGTGACGCAGAGTCGCGCACGTCAGGAGAAATCAGGGTACGCATTGAACGAAAGGCCGGACGCAATTTCTTACGCTACAGAAGGAAAGACGGAATGAAACTACGCTTTTTAACACGCGCCGCCATTTTTTACATGGCCGTTATCTGTACCGTTTTCTCGTCCGCTTCAATACGTGGGGAATAGGCCACAAGCGGGCGAATAACGGCGTGCTGATATTGGTGTCGGTTGAAGACCAGAAATGCCGGATAGAGCTCGGCGGCGGGAGTTCTTTCGGCGGCGCCAGCGGAAGCATGGTAACCATGCGTCATACTAAATTTTACTTTGACAATCCTTTTTTTTACCAATATAATTAAAAACCGTTTCTGTTAAATTACGTGCCGCAATAGTGTATTGTGGCATTTTTGTTTTAGGGAGGTTTCTTGTGAAGTGGGATGAGTCCGCATCACTGCTCTTGGAAAAGGTGCCGCCTTTCGTGCAAAAGACCGTTCGCGAAAAGGTGGAGACGCTTGCCCGTCAGCGCGGAAAAACCCTGGTGACGGAGGCAGAGGTGCTGGCGGCGCGCGGCGAATTTATGGAGAAACAGCAACAGCAACGGCCCGTCGCAAAACAACACGCACAAAATGAAAAACTCTCCATCATCAGGAAGTATACGAAATATTTTGATAAGGATGGGAATCCCGTTTTTTACCAGGTAAAGACCTGCAGGGGAGCCGAAGTTAACTGCCCCTTTCTCATCGCAGATTCCAACGTTCTCGCAAACAAACTGAAAGACAGGCTGGAAGAGTTAAAATTCACCGATAATTTGATCGGTAAGGTAGATGGCCAGATATTGCCTCACCACACCTTGAAGCTGGCGGTGTCCGGGTGTCCGAATAGCTGTTCCATGCCGCAAATAAAGGATTTCGGAGTTCACGCCGTAGAGCCTGTTTCCGTTGACCCGGACTGCACGTGCATAAGCTGCATGAAATGCGTGGAGGCCTGCCGGGAAGATGCGATTACGGTTAAGGATGGCCAGGTAACCATTGATAAGGAAAATTGCGTGCATTGCGGACTTTGCGCCAGGGTGTGTCCTACCGGCTCAATAAAGGCAGAGGAAAAAAAATACCGGGTGATGATCGGGGGGAAGGTCGGACGCCATCCGAAGTTTGCTTTGGACTTATTGCCACAGGCAAGTGAATCCACCGCCGTCAGGGCATTGGACGTCTGCGTCGATATGATACTTTCAGACAAGAAAGAACACCGCTTTAGAGCGCTTATAGAAATGCGCGGCATAGAGGAGATTAAAAAAAAGTTATGATACTTTGCGACACTGATAGAAAGATACTGCATCGCCTGCAATCCAACCTGCCACTCGTCTCAAGACCGTTTCTGGAATTGAGCAGGGAGCTTGGCATAGACGAAGACGTCATCATCGAACGCATTAAGTTCATGATCGAGAAAGGGTACGTAAGGCGGCTTGCCCCTATTATCAACACCCAGGCAATGGGCAGAGAAGCCACGCTTGCCGCAATTAAAGTCCCGGAAGACCGCATTGATGAGGTGAGCGCCATTATCAACAGTTACAGCGGCGTATCTCACAATTACCTGCGCAAGGGCAGAAATATTCACATCCCGTACAACATGTGGTTTACCATGTCGGCAAAAGACGACGAAGAGCTGCACGCCACGCTTAAAGAGATCGAGGACAGGACGGGATTGACGGTGCGAAGCCTGCCCACCATAAAGAAATACAAGATTGGAGTTCGCTTTAAAATTTACTAGGCGTGAAAACGTATGACAACTACAAAAAAAGAAGAAGACGTAGACGTTAAACTCATCAAGCATATCCAGGAAGGCCTGCCCGTAACGAAGACGCCGTACAAGGATATCGGCGATGCGCTGAGGATGACCGAAGACGAGGTAATCCAAAGACTCAAAAAACTCCTGGATGCCGGTAAAATCAGGCGGCTGGCCGCATCCATCGCCCATCGCAAGATCGGCATCGACGCTAATGCGATGTGCGTGTGGAAGGTGCCGAAAGAACGGGTTGATGAAGTGGGTAAAATCATGGCCGGCTTTGAAGAGGTGACCCATTGCTATGAACGCCCCATCTATCCCGATTGGGAATACAACGTCTTTACCATGATACACGGCTATACGGACGCCGAATGCGAGGCGGTAATCCAGGCTATCAAAGAAAAGACGGGCTTAACCGAAAACGTCATCCTTTACAGCGAAAAAGAATTTAAAAAAGTTGGGGTAAGGATATAAGGCGAAGACCGTTTGATGAGAAGACGCCATCCTCCGTCTTGCCATCACTACCCGCCAGCGTCGCACATAGCCACATTAGGCCATGTCATACGCGTCGATACGCCAACCGACCGAAGGCGTCCATTAATGCAGACTTGCCGCTTCCGTTGGGTACTATTACGGCTATGAGCTGTTTAAGAGATTCGGTGTTTTGATTCTCAAATGTTTTTAAACAGTCTGAGGCTTTGCTTCGCCAGAGATTGTTTGCCTGGTTAGGCATGTGGTTAACGTAAAGCCTCATCATCTATTTCTTCAACGGATAATTTTCTGCATTGAGCCAGCTAAAAAGACTAGCATCACAAACGGCTATTTATGGGTTGAGCACCATACTTGGCCGGTTACTTAACTACCTTCTCGTGCCTTTGCACACAAGGGTTTTCGGTACGGACGATTATGGTGTGGTGAGCGAGCTGTACGCCTATTCCTCATTTTTTATTGTAACGCTCACCTACGGAATGGAAACCGCATTTTTCCGCTTCTCGCAGGATGAAGCCAAAAAAGACAAGGTATTTCCAACGGCATTCTTGTCTATCGGCGTCACGTCACTTATTTTTATGCTCTGCATGGGCGCATTTGCGCAGCCGATTGCAAACGCCATCCGTTATCCAAATCATCCGGAATACATCATTGTTTTTGTCCTTATCCTGGGTCTTGACGCCATGGCGAGCATCCCCTTTGCGCTGCTCCGCGGGCAAAGCCGTCCGACAAAGTTTGCCATCGTAAAAAATGTCAATATCATCAGCAACATACTCCTCAATCTGTATTTCCTTATGCTGTGTCCGTATATGCTGCGTGAGTTAAATATTTCGCTACCCTTTTATCGTGAAACCGTCGGCGTGGGTTACGTCTTTATTTCCAACCTTGCGGCAAGTATCATCACGCTTCCCCTCTTGTCCAAAGAAATTTTATACATCAAAAAAGGATTCGACGCTGCACTTTGGAGGAAAATGGTCGCCTATGGGTTGCCATTGCTCGTTGTGGGGCTGGGTGGCATGGTAAACGAAACGCTGGACCGGGCGATCATGAAATATTTACTTCCGGCAGGCAAAGGGACGTTGAGCCAGGTGGGCATTTACGGGGCGAATTACAAGCTTTCCATTCTGATGAGTTTGTTCATTCAGGCGTTTCGTTTTGCGGCGGAACCGTTCTTCTTTTCTCACGCAAAGACTTCGGATACAAAAGCCATCTACGCACGGGTAATGGATTATTTTGTCATCGTGTGTTTGGGGATATTTCTGCTTGTAACCTTATACATCGACCTCTTCAAATACTTTATCGGTGAATCATTTTATGACGGGCTGAAGGTCGTGCCTATTTTGCTGCTCGCCAATTTGTGCCTGGGCATTTATTATAATCTTTCAATATGGTACAAGCTGTCCGACCAAACCAATAAAGGCGCGATGATATCACTGATCGGCGCAGGTATTACTATCGGCCTGAATATCTGGTGGATTCCCGTCTTCGGGTACATCGGCTCGGCGTGGGCAACCTTTATTTGCTACTTCAGCATGATGCTTATCTGCTATTTTATGGGGATGAAGTATTACCCGATACCGTATCATGTCAAACGCGTGTTGAGTTTTGCAGGAATAGCGGGTGTTTTGTTTTTTGCCGGGTGGTATGGTAGAAACTATTTTTACGCCGGCAACCTCGTGCGTACTTTGGGCATAAACTCCGCCCTGTTCCTCTTTTTCGTTACAGCCGTTTGCGTATTTGTAAAAAAAGATAAAATGCAAACTATGACTGCCTGACAGTAACGTATTAACTCAAATTCCAAGCTCATTTTATGTTTTCCGTGTCGCGCAACTCTGAATCAGCTTCGGGATTGCCTTTTTTGTCGGCGCAGATTTCCGCAGTTTCATCGCGTTCTGAAAGGGCGTTTAAGACAGCTTGAAGCTCCGGCGCGCTCAATCGCACGTCGTTGCGCCTGTCAAGTTCCTGCAAATCCCGTAAAAACTCTTTGCGGTCTTTGTAGATTTTTGCGCTGTCCATTTTTCTCAAAAGCTTACGGATTTGCCCTTGCCGCTTTTTGCCTTCTTCAATCTCTTTTAGCCTGTCTTCTTCCGGTGAAAGCAAAAGATTAACCATAAGTTCTATGACTTCGCGAGGGGTAAAATGTTCCCCGGCCTCCTCGTTCGATTATTCTGCACCGATTCGGATAAGTTCCTCAAAAACATATCCCATGCCCATGTTATCCACGTTTTCAAGCTTTTATAGCTCAATAGGAAAACACTATTAAACCATTATTTCTCCATCTGCAAAACTATAAAATTCATTATTGTCAACCAAGATATCGTAATTTTTTAGTATTGCAAAATATTGACGTA
Source organism: uncultured candidatus Brocadiaceae bacterium (assembly GCA_964372185.1). Taxonomy (GTDB): domain Bacteria; phylum Planctomycetota; class Brocadiia; order Brocadiales; family Brocadiaceae; genus JACVXV01. The sequence continues at coordinate 5,830 of CAYJPZ010000034.1, read as the reverse complement.
CTTGTATAATTTGACGTTACTCCTTAGTTAAGGAGCTTCGGAGCCACAAAGACCCCAAGACACAAAAAAAACAATTAGTGGCTTGGCGTCTTCACGGCAAAAAGGATTTGCTGAAGGTCTATTTCATAATGGTCATTTTTTTGGAGTCCAACCTATGTTCTGCAAAGAACACACTTCGTTCAAATATGGGTGAGTCCATCCGCTGAAGTGGCGGCGCCATTTCCGGATTGGGTGGATAGGGTATGGACTCTTCGAGGGCTATCGGCACACCCCGTAACATTGCAGGCAATTTTTTCCTGTCTGCAACGCCCCTGTTGTTCATCTAGCAGTCTTCACCTCCATTCACATCACTACACCCTCTTTTCCCGGGAAACGGTACCGTCCCTTTGCCCAATAGTTAATTGGATAATTTTTTTACGGGGCACGGATTTCCGCAGAGACAAGCATCATAAACACGAACAGACGTTCACCCCTGCCGGAATAAACCCCGTCTCCCAACTGACTGTATAGGAATTTTCACTTTGTTTAAGCGGTTTGTAGAGCGAAGAGGTTCTTCGCTCTCCATAAAAAGTCGCCGAATGCATAACTTATTAAACTAAGGTCTAAAAGGAGATATAACGATGGTATCTTTGTTAATTGACGGAAAAAAGGTAGAAACTGCACCTTCTCAGACTATTTTACAGGCCGCACAAAAAGCGGGCATTCACATTCCTACCCTGTGCCACGACCCACGGCTCGCCCCTTCCGGCGCATGCCGCATGTGTGTGGTCGAAGTGGAAGGCGCACGGTCGCTGGTTGCCTCGTGCGCAGCCCCTGTAGCGCAGGGGCTGAAGGTCTCCACCGGCAGCGAGACGGTGTTGCGCGCGCGCAGGCTTAATCTCGAACTTATTTGGTCAAATCACCCCAATGACTGCCTGACGTGCGATAAAACAGGAGAATGCAAGCTGCAGTCACTTATGTATGATTACAACGTAAAGACATCCCGGTTCGTTGCGCAAAACCCGCCATCAAAGCCCGACGATTCAAATCCGGCGATCTACCGGGACATGAATAAGTGTATCCTCTGCGGAAAATGCGTCAGGATTTGTGACGAGGTGCAAAACCAGCATACCTGGACATTCTCAAACCGCGGGATGCAGACCACTATCGCAACGGCCTTTGAAAAACCCTTAAAAGACGCCGGATGTGTGTTTTGCGGACACTGCGTTTCCGTGTGTCCCGTAGGCGCACTGATGGATAAACCGGCCATAAATAAGGGTCGCCCCTGGGAAACGAAAAAAGTTCACACGGTCTGCTGTTACTGCGGCGTGGGGTGCAGCCTTGTGCTTCACGTGAAAAAGGGCGACATCATCAGGGTAGCAGCCGATACGGATTCGCCGCCTAATTACGGCAGCCTGTGCGTCAAGGGCAGGTATGGATTTGAGTTTTACAAGAGCCCTGACCGGTTAAAGACCCCGCTGGTTCGCGACAGCACTGACCAACCATTTCGCGAGGCAAGCTGGGATGAGGCCATCGGCCTGGTAGCGAGGAAATTGCTGGACATAAAGCAACACCACGGCACCGAGGCCTTTGGATGTCTTAGCTCCTCAAGAGGCACAAACGAAGAAAATTACCTGGCACAAAAATTCACCCGCGCCGTGATGGGCGCCAACAATATGGATAACTGCGCACGGGTATGCCACGCCCCTTCGGTAACGGGACTCCGCGCTGCCCTGGGAAGCGGCGCCGCCACCAATTCACTGGCGGATATTGAAGGCACTGAAGTCCTCATTGTCAGCGGCTCGAACACAACTGAGGCTCACCCCGTGGCCGCCCTGAAGATTAAAAAGGCCGTGCGGCAAAACGGGGCAAAGCTGATTGTGATTGACCCGCGGGAGATAGAACTCGTCCAATTCGCGACCGTCTGGCTGCGGTTAAAACCCGGCACCAACGTTGCCCTCATCAACGGCCTGCTGCACGTGATATTACATGAAGGTCTGGAAAATAAGGAATTTATCGGGCAGCGCACCGAGAATATTGACATGCTGCGCCAGGTCGTTGCGCAGTATCCCCCTGAAAAGACCGAGGAGATTACGGGCGTTCCCCGTGAGGATATTATCAAGGCCGCAAGGATATACGCAGGCACAAAGAAGGGTATGATCGTCTACGGGCTGGGGATGACGGAACACAAGGCCGGTTCTCACGGCGTTATGTCGCTGGCGAATCTGTCCCTGATTACCGGAAACGTAGGACGTCCCAACACCGGCATCAATCCCCTCCGCGGGCAGAATAACGTCCAGGGTTCGTGCGACATGGGGGCGCTGCCTGACGTTTACACCTGCTATCAAAAGGTAGACGACCCTGCCGCAAACAAAAAATTCTCGGAGGCATGGGGGCGTCCGCTTCCCACAAAACCGGGGCTGAAAGAGCCGCAAATGTACCGCGAGGCGCTGGCCGGGAGATTTAAGGCAATGTACATCATCGGGTACGACCCTGCAGCAACCCAGGCCAATATAAATCACGTGCGGTCTGCCATGAGAAAGCTCGATTTTCTCGTAGTACAGGAACTTTTTATGACGGAGACGGCAAATCTCGCCCACGTAGTCCTGCCCGCCGGCTGTTTCTTTGAGAAGGACGGCACCTTTACTAATGCGGAGCGAAGGGTGCGGAGACTCAACCAGGCCATCCCCCTGCCAAACGGGGCAAGGCACGATTGGGAGATTATTTGTCAGATCGCCACTGCAATGGGATACCCCATGAGCTACGGGCATCCAAGCGAAATTATGGATGAAATCGCCCGGCTTACCCCTGAATTTACCGGGATAAATTTTGAGCGGCTTGCGGGCGACGGCCTGGTGTGGCCTGTGTGGGATAAGCAGCACCCCGGCACACCTATTTTGCATAAAGACACCTTTACCAGAGGAAAAGGGCGGCTTAACGACCTGCTGTATACACCCTCAGAAGAATTGCCAGACAATGAATATCCCCTGTACCTGACCACGGGACGGCGGCTCTACCACTACAACAACGGCTCTATGTCGCTGAGGAACCCGGAGATTCATGCGATCAGTTCTGAGGAATTCGCAGAAATACATCCCGACGATGCCGAAATATACGGGATAAGAACAGGGGACAAGGTGCGGATAACGTCCCGGCGCGGCACCCTGGAGGTAAAGGCGCACGTCACCGGGAAGTCCAGGCCGGGGAGTATATTTTTATCCTTCCACTTTCCGGAAACCCCCACCAACGTTTTGACCGGGCCGGGTGAGGATTTGCTGGCGCTTACCCCGGAGTATAAGGTGTGTGCGGTAAAGATGGAATTGGCGAAGTGTTCATGATGCATCCTTACGATTTGCCGAAAGACGCCTGGAACCACAGATTTCACAGATTACACAGATTTTTGATAATGAGAAATTCCATTCGTTTATGCGAATTACCGTGTGGCATGGACTGTAGAGACGTCCTGGCAGGACGTCTCTACGTTTGTCCGTGCCTGCTCTGTGACTTACAATGGTATGAATGCCACCGGATATGAATGAATATAGCCCGGAGGGGCGGCCTGGTATACGCTTACAAAAGAACTATGAGGTTGCGTGTTTATCTGACAAAAAAACAGGTCGCTCCTATGGAGCTAAATACGTTAATTTGCACATAATACTACAAACAGGCCGCCCCTCCGGGGCTAGTGAAAGCGAATAATCTTACAATAGTAGCAAGGTGTTGTCCGCCTGAAGGGTGTTTAGGAAATTCAAAGTTTTTGGTAGGAGCCAACTCCTGTTGGCGACTGGCATATACACACCGTTGAGCATTGCCAATCGCCGTCAGGAGACGGCTCCTACCTAAGTCGCCAAATGCCTAATTTAAGCGGAGACTTGGTTGCGGCCTCGCCGCGCCAGGGCATTTTTTAACGGTTACAATAGTTAATAAGGAGGCACACAAACTGCATGGTAAAATCAGATATTCTCGAACATTTAGCGCAGTCTGTGGTTGACATGGACGTAACGCGCACCAGGGAACTGGCGGTTGAGTCGATCAGGCAGCACGTTGACCCGTATGAGGCTTTGATAAACGGGCTTGCAAAGGGGATGAAAAGGGTAAATGAACTCTTCGAAAGCGAGGAATATTTTGTGCCTGAAATATTGCTGTGCGCTGACGCCATGTACGCGGGTATCGAGGTGATCAGGCCGCATCTGCCGCAGGAAGGCACACGCAAAAAGGAGAAGGTCGTTATTGGCGTCGTTAAAGGCGATACCCACGATATTGGGAAAAACCTGGTCAAGATAATGCTGGACAGCGCCGGCTATGAAATCCATGATCTAGGGAGAAACGTCCCCTACGCGAAGTTTGTAGATACCGCCGGGGAGTTGAACGCCGACCTGGTTTGCCTCTCCACGCTTATGACTACAACGATGGACGGCATGCAGGTGGTTATTGAAGACATCAAAAAGGCCGGCATCGCTTCGAAAGTCATGGTAGGCGGTGGGCCTATATCGTTGGGCTTTGCTAAGAACATCGGGGCGGACGGATATGCAAGAAACGCCGCCGAGGCGGTCAGGGTCGCCAAAGAAATGCTGCATGGCATCCCCTTGAACGCCTTGCCGTTGAAAACCAAAGAACAGGAACTGGTGCGTCTGAAAAGAGAACATGGGGGGCTGCGATGAACTATGCGGAGAAAATGACCCCGAAGGAGCGATTTCAGGCTATTTTACAGGGCAAGGAGGTTGACCGGCTTTTAGTAAGCCCGCTGATACTCAACTTCGCATCCAGAAGTCTTGGCCTGAAAATAAGAGACTTCTGCACCAACGGCAAAAACATGGGCGACGCTAACGTTGCTTGTTTTAAGAAGTACCGCCACGACGTCGTTTACATCTTCTCCACGACCTCTACGGTGGCAGAGGCTATGGGCACAAAGATGCATTTTCCCGAAGACGACGCCCCGCAGGTTGAGTCCCCGCTCATACAAACCAGGGAAGATATTAAAAAGGTAAGGCCGGTAAATCCTGAAAAAGACGGCAGGCTCCCTGTTTACCTGGAGGCCGTGAAGCGGTGCGTGGACGCCATCGGGAACGAGGTCTTTATCGTGCCGGTCATCGGTGCGCCATTTACTACCGCAGCGGCATTGCGGGGAACCGAGATTTTCATAAAGGAACTCTACACCGACCCCGAACTGGTGCATACCCTATTGGGGGTCTCTACCCAATCAGTTAAAAACCTTATTGATGCATACATAAAGGCGGGAGGCGTGCCGGTTACGGTAGAGCCGGTGGCCACCGGCTCCATGATAAGTGAGAAGCACTTTCGGGAATTTGCCCTGCCATACCTCAAGGAGGTGTACGCCCACATCCATTCACACGGCATCCCCGGCGTCCTGCACATTTGCGGCAAGACGAAGAGGGTCATACAGTGCATGGCGGAAAGCGGGGCGGATATCCTGAGTATTGACAACATTGACCTTCTGGAGGCGAAAAAGCTGGTGGGAGATAAGGTATGCCTGATGGGAAACGTCAGCCCGTCCGAGGGGATGCTTAAGGGAAACCCCTTGACGATTAAGGGCATGGTCAGGGATTGCATCATGAAGGCCGCCGATAGTCCCAAGGGATTTGTGCTTGCGACGGGGTGCGAGGTACCCATCAACACGCCGCACGAGAACATGGTTGCCTTCCTGAGTGCCGGGAGACAATTTGCCCGGCTGCCAATTCAGCAAAATTGGGATGCCTCGGACAACGCCACTTAAGTTCATTGTATAGGGATTTTCATTTTATTTATGCGGGTTTGCGGGTAGGTATGATTATAAGATGTGCAATGGTGATGCGATAGCACAACCCACCCCTGCACCCCTCCCAGGAGGGGA
>CAYJPZ010000033.1:1976-26947 GCA_964372185.1 uncultured candidatus Brocadiaceae bacterium | reverse complement strand
CGTCATACCTCCTCCTTCGGGTTGGGCTTATTTATGGTTTTGTGGTTAAATTCGCTTTGGTTGCGGCGTAGCCGTGCTAGGAAATGTCGCGCTATTTTTTCATCCCCAGCCGTTCGTAGATTGTTGTGAAATCCAGTTCGTGCTCTACCACCTCTGCTGCGCGCTGCACCTTGGATTTACTGTGCAGACTGACGTATCCGGCGAGGCCTTCGCAAATCTCGACTGCCGCGGCGGTGTCTGCCCGCACCACCACAACCGGCACGCCGGATTCCTGCGCCCGTCCCAAAATCGATGCGTCGGGATGTAATTCTCCGGTAAGGATGAGGCATTTTGTAGATGTTTCAAGCGCAGCCAGTTGGATGTCACTCCTATCACCGCCGGTAATGACCGCTTTGTTGTTTATCTTTCGGAAATACCGTAGGGCGCTTTCCATGTTCATAGCCCCAATCATGAAGTGTTCAACCAACTCATCCAATTTGTCATTACAACAAAGAACCTTACCGTTCAGGGCAGTAACGATTTCGCGAATGGGCACGGCACCAAGTACGGGGTCTTTTTGCACAACGCCGAGCGTAGTAATACCGTTTTTCTTGAGGAAGGGTATCAACGTCTCACGGACGTAAGTCGTTTTTGCGGCTGGAACCATATTGAACACGACACCCAGCAATTGGTCACCAAGCATCCTGGATGCATAGAAAAATCCATCCAGGGTATCAATGCCGGGTTGCAGTTTATCCACAAATATTACCCTGGCATTGCTTGCCTTGATAAAATCCAACTCTGAAAAGAGCAGGCAGGTGCCGCTGGAGAGCCTTCCCAGCCCCCTGGAAATCATTACATCCTGCCCTGTGACGGCCTGGTTAAAGGAGGTCATGGTCTTTTGGCGAATATTCAATTCCTCGCCCCGCGTCATGCTGGTGATGAGGTCTTCGGTCAGCACCACGGGACAAATCGCCTGAGGTGGTTCGTCCACTTCCAGCGCCTTAGAAAGAAATACGGCGTCTTCATCGGTCACTATTCCGTCTACAAGCACCGGTGAAAGTCCGACGGGTTTAAAGTATCCGACACGGTATCCATCCCTTTTAAATTTTAAGCCGAGGCCGAGACAGATGAGGTTTTTCCCGGAAAAGGGTGTGACGGATGCAATAAATATGGATATCATGGTATGCCCCCTTTTTGTTATGAAAAATTATTCCAGCGCCAATCTCGCGTCTATGGCTATCGCCCCTTTTCCTTCAGGAAACACTACGAGCGGATTTATGTCTACTTCCATAATCTCAGGAAAATCGGTAACCATCTGGGAAAGTTTTAAAAGACTGTCAATAATGGCCCCGAGATCGGACGGTGGTTCACCCCGGACGCCTTTTAAAAGAGTAAATGCCCTAATCTCGCGGATCATCTCTTCTGCATCGCGCGCGTCAATGGGCGCGACCCGAAACGAAACGTCTTTTAACGCTTCCACGTATATGCCGCCCAGCCCGAACATGAGCAAGGGGCCGAACTGGGGGTCGCGCGACATGCCGAGAATCACTTCCTTACCGCCGGTAACCATCTGCTGCACCAGGACGCCTTTTACGTCGGCGTCGGGCATCAGGCGGCGCGCCTTTTGTGTGATTTCGCAAAAGAACCTTCGCGCGTCCGCTGCGGTTTTTACCCCAACCGCCACCCCGCCAAAATCCGATTTATGCAGGATATCGGGGGAAGAAATCTTGATAACCACCGGATATCCGATTTCTTCCGCAGCCCTTGCTGTTTCTTCCTCGGACGCGGCAAGGATGCTTCGCGGTATCACGAAGCCATAGGTGGATATTACCTGTTTTGCCTCTTCTTCGCTCAGATACCGGCGATTTTTTTGCCGAACTCCGTTGATAAGGGTTCGAGCCGTTTCTTTTTGTGCCTGAAAGGTTTTTACCTCCCGGTCGGGTCTTTTTTGCCACTCCGTATACCGATAGGCCGCTTCTATTGCGGATATTGCGCGCTCAGGAAAGGCATAGTTAGGTACCTTTGCCTGGCAGAGTATTTTTATGCCGCTTTCAACCCGCACCCCCCCCATAAATGAGGTAACAATGGGCTTGTCCGTTCGCCGGGAAACCTCGGTGATGAATTCTGCTGTCTTGTCTATCTCCGTCATTGCCTGGGGCGTCAGGATAATCAACGCTACGTCGACGTTGGGGTCCTCCAGCGTTTTTTCAAGAACGATCTTGTATCTGTCCGCCTTTGCGTCGCCCAATACGTCGATAGGGTTGTAAACACTTGCCGTAGGAGGCAAAGACGCCCGAAGAAATTCTATGGTGTTTTTAGAAAGCCCCGCCATTTTCAACCGTGACCGTTCCACGGCGTCGGCTGCGATAATGCCCGGACCGCCCGCGTTGGTAATCAATGCAACGCGCCGGCCTTTCGGCAATTGTGGGGCGCTGAAGACCCTGGCGCAGTCAAAAAGCTCTTCGAGGGTTTTCACCCTTAAAATCCCCGACTGCTTGCACGCCGCGTCAAACGCGTTCTCTGAACCGGCCAACGCCCCCGTATGTGAAGACGCAGCCTTTGCGCCTGCCGCCGTTCCCCCTGATTTTACGATTATCATCGGCTTTTTCCGGGTGGTTTGCCGGGCAACCGCCATGAACTCTGCTCCGTTTTTTACCCCTTCCAAATAACCCAGTATCACCCTTGTGGCGAGGTCGGTATCCAGGGCTTTTATCATATCCACCTCATCGACGTCCGACTTGTTTCCCATACTGATAAATTTAGAAAACCCCATGCTTGCGCCCATTGCCCAGTCCAGTATCGACGTGCAAAGCGCGCCGGACTGTGAGAAAAAGGCCACGTCGCCCTGAGCCGGCATACCGGCGGCAAAAGAGGCGTTGAAATTGGCCTGGGTATTAATCAGGCCGAGGCAATTGGGTCCCACCATCCTGATAGCGTGAGCCTTCAGCTTCTGCAGCAGTTCCCGCTCCCGCGCCGCTCCATCGATACCACTTTCCTTGAAACCGGCGCTGATAACGATAATCGAATCCACGCCCTTTTCAATGCAATCGTCCACGATTTTTCCCACGTACTGGGCGGGCACGATGATTACCACCAGGTCTATTTTTTCAGAAACTTCTTTAACGTCGGTGTATGACTTGATTCCCAGGATATCGCCCGGATGAGGATTTATGGGAAAAATCTTGCCTGCAAAGCGATACTGCAGCAGATTTTTCAGCAAATCATGTCCGACCTTGCCTTCTTCACGGGAAGCGCCTACAACGGCAACCGTTTTGGGTGCAAAAAAATGTTCTAGCATAATGTTATTCCGAAGGGTTTTCCTCGATTACCGGTTTTTCTGGAACCACGTCTTGATTGTTTTTGGGCAATAAATCGAACATACTCCTGATCGACGTGGTCAGAGGTTTAAAAGCTAAAGACCTGCTTTGCGGTTCCAGGAAAGTACCGTTAATTTCAACCATAGTCAACCGCTTTCGCACACCGCCGACAACGTAGTCAAATATCTTTCCCACAATGGGTATCTCTGAAAAGAAATCCCTGCTGAACCCGGCAACAACTTTTACATCAATGTCGCCGGTAAGTTTTATCGTGCCCCGGCCGATAAGTTCTACCGTATCACTGTACAGCCGTCCCTCTTCAATATTAACAATACCGTCTTTTACGTTAAAATTTATCTGCGCGGTTCGAAAGCTTTCTTTTTTAGGGATACTTAAGTTCAATATATTAAATATGCTCAAGACAATAGGCACGTCTGAAAGATGTCCTTCGTCAATTTGTATCTGGCCATCCGCGCAAATAGTATTCGTGTCTGTCCCTCTGCCCTGGAAAACAATATTTCCGGAAAGTTTACCCGACCACGTCTTATCCGTATTGGCAACTTTTTGAATGAGGTCTTTCAATTCTACGCGGGAAAAATTCATTTCTCCGCTATAAAGATACGGTTCTGTTGCCGTTTCGACGGACAACGTCCCTTCTATATGGCCGCCGTAACATTTTGCTTCAATGTGTTTGGATGAAAATCCCTTCTTGTTAACCTCCACCCTCCCACCAACCCCCCGGAAAGGTATCTTGTATTTTCCATCCGTGACGTCGCAATCTTTCAAGTTCAATTCTACGGAATAATCATTGTCTTTTTGTTCTTTAAAATGCTGAAAATTGGCATTAATTTCCACCTTGCCGGCAGGACTAAGGTTTGTTAAGAGTTTTTCCCCAATGCCCTTGTCGGGCAGGTTTTCCAAAAACGACCTGGTAATATCCAGGCCCGGTGCATGAAAATTAAATATCCTTCTTCCGCTATTCATGTCATAAACGCCATTCATCTCGGAAAAGATCGATTGGTCTCCACATTGGATATACCCGCTGGCATTTTTAAACAACATGATATTATCGCACAACTTAATTTGTCCATTTACGTACGATATGGAAAAGGGCATTTCGGGGGGTTTTACTTCCAGTCCCTTACAGGTGACCTCCACATAATACCGTTCCTTTTCTTCCGCTTCTTTGTTGTACTGAAAAGCAACGTCCACTAATCCATTAGGGTGGGCTTTCGACCAGATATACTCACCGATTTCGGGGACGTCCTGGAGTAGTTCCTGGTTAAGAAACACGTTGGGGATCGTCAAAATAAAGGTCTTTTTAGGACCAGAAAGGTCCACCTCCCCATTAAACACTGCCTGGGATGTGTAGTCGCCGCTCTTGATATAACCAACGAGATCTTTTAGGTATATCTTTTCCGTGTTTATTTCTATGTCTCCGCTCATGTTGTAGATGCGCCTCGGCCACTTTTCGTACTTAATTTCCAGCCCGTTCATATTGATGGTAACGAGATAATCCTTCTTTTGCTGCCCATCCTGATTGTTAAAGGAAGCCCTGCAAAATGCCTTTATCTTTCCCGAAGGTCTGTACGAATCCCACAACATCTTGCCGATATAGGGAAACCTTTGGCAAAACTCATCACCCATAACAATATCATTTGTGCCTATTTCTATATCAAGGCTCGGAACGTTCGGACGGAGCCTCATGTTAAGCGAATAACCGCCTAAAAGCGGGTCTTCTACGTTGCCTTTGATGATGATATCTTCAAAAGAGCCGGCGTAAGGCACAAAAGTGACGTTAATGCCGGACACTTTAATTTCCTCGCTCCCGGTTTCAGGATTTTCCTTTATATGGACTTTTAAATCCCGTATTTCTACCCCATTGCGCAGTGCACCCGTATAAAGCGGCAAAGGCGCCTTGTCGAAATTTGCCTTTAATGCATTCAGGAGAGACCATATATCCGTCGGCTTTTCAATCGTTATCTGCGGCCCAATGACAATTGCTTGATTGATATTGAGACGCCCTTTGATAATCCCTTGTAAATCGTGCTTCAATAGTATCTTGGGAATAATAAAGGATTTCCCCTGTAAATCAGCGCACGTGCCGATAAATGAGAGGTTGTCAATGCTGAGGCCTTCCAGGAAGTCAACGTGGGCATTATCGAGCCTTACCGTTCCGAAATCCTTCAACATCCCCGCGACGCGATTTTTTATTGCCTCGTCTGATATTAATCTTCCAAGAAAGATATAACCAAAAACGGCCATTCCGATGAGAAAGAAAAGGCTGCCGGTAATATATATTGTTTTTTTCATTACGTAAGAAATTGTTTTTGCTGAAAAATGTCAAAAGATTATTTGTAAAACACAAAAGCTTAAGGTTACTGATATTCCAGGCCTATTTCAAGCTTTAATTTCTAAGAATGCATCAGGTTTTTTGCATGCCCTGTAAAAGGTTCATGTCTTGTAAAAGGCTCTTAACGGCGGGATGGACGTCAAACCACTGCACCTCGTTGTATTCTACCACTGCCAGGCACGAGAGGAGCAACAGCCGCTTCTCGTCAAGGACGTTTTTGCAGCCTTTTAAAAAATTCCTTGCCTAAAAAATTTCCTGATGATATTATAGCACACTTACGTTTTCTTTCATGAAGATAATTTGTGGCGGCATCGCCAAGTGGACTAAGGCCACGGTTTGCAAAACCGTTACCCTGGGTTCGAATCCCAGTGCCGCCTTTCATTTTCCAGCCACGAATGTACCCGAATCTACACGGATGGAATGGGGAAAAGTAGCCTTTCCGGAGAAATGCAAGAACACCATCTCCGATGTGACTGCAAACACCACTCAACAATTTCTCCCTCCTCCACGCTTAACTGATAGGGTAGACGCGTGGTTATGGGCCGGTAATACTTGGGCGAGTGGTGGAATGGCAGACACGAAGGACTTAAAATCCTTTGACCGTTAAAGGTTGTGTGGGTTCGACTCCCACCTCGCCCATATTTGGGTATATAACAAAAGTGATGCTGAAGGGAACCAATTTCATAAAGGGTTTGCTTACATTGCACGGTACAAATATTATGGGTGTTAAAATTCAAAAATATCTCCTGGTGAAGCCAAAGACGGCAATCGACATCGACCCGGAGGTTTATGAGGCGTTGAAGCAAATTACCCTGAATAACCCCCGGCTGACCGTTAATCTTCTCATTGATATTGCTCTGGATTTTATTGCGAACCAAAAGGAAGAAGACCTGCTGAAACTTATTGCTGAATATTATGGAAGAAAACATACCACACATCCCTCTTTATAATTAAAATTCCCGTTAGTTCTTACCAAAAGTACCTTTCATGTAAGGAGTTGTTATGTTAAGAAGAATTACTGTTTTTATGATATTTTCCGGACTGCTTTCCGTATCCGCTTTGAATTGCGGGAAAAATGAGCCGGGCAACATTCAATCAAGCGGCAAGGTCGATGAAAAGAACTTTGCAGACGTTCACAAGAATGTAAACTTCAACAAGGATGACAAAGAGAAGATGCACGGCGCGGCGGTGTCTATGGAAGGGGGCGGGCATGGTTCCAGTCTTCCTGGTAAAAAGGAAAAACCCGATCCCAACAAGGTGATTGCTACGGTTAATGGTGAAAAAATCCTCCGTAAGGAATTGGATGCCATCCTGAGCCGGTTTGAACAACATGTAGACCCCTCCGTTATCCCTTCCATGGAAATGCAAATTACCGATAGACTTATTGCGCAAGGTTTATTGAGACAATTTGTGTTGGAAAAGAAATTGGCCGTTGCCGATGAGGTGGTGGACAAAGAAATCGCCAAGATGCGCGACAACATCAAAAATAATCCTGCCACAAAGGATAAGTCATTAGAGCAGTTTTTGGAGTTTCAGGGCAGCAACATCGGTGAATTGAAGACGGCAATCGGTATGTCAGCCGCCCTTGAAAGTTATGTATCCAAAAATATCGATGATAAAAGGTTGGAAGAGTATTTTATGAAAAACATCAGTAATTATAATGGAGAGACGACGACTGCCAGCCATATCCTGGTTGATACAAAGAACATGAAGGCGCAGGAGGAGTTTGATAAGGCAAGGGCAAAGATTGATTCTATTAAGAAAGAACTGGATGGCGGGGCTGATTTTGCAGAATTGGCAAAGAAGTATTCCGATTGCCCTACGGGGAAATCAGGCGGAGATCTGGGGGCATTTCCCAGGCGTGGCGCTATGGTGGACGCCTTTGCAAACGTGGCATTTGTGACAGAGGTGGGCAAGATCAGCGATCCGGTTAAGACGGAATTTGGGTATCACATAATAAAGGTGACTGACCGCACTCCTGCAAAGGACGTGAGTTTTTCAGAGGTAAAAGGCAAGGTAAAAGAAGAGTTAGTGGGGATGGAGATGAGCAATCTTATAAAGGAATTGAAGGAAAAGGCAAAGATCGAGGTTAGCTTGTAATGCAATCGCGTTGATTGAGGCCGACGGCTGGTTGCAAGTGCGGCAGAAAGGCAGCCATCGTCAGTTTCATCATATATCCAAGTCAGGAACCGTCACGGTTTCAGGAAAATACAGTGTCGGTGTTCCGCCCGGAACGCTCAACAGCGTTTTGAAGCAGGCGGGCTTGAAGTAGGAGGTGTTGTTATGCGCTATATGGTTGTCATAGAACAAGGTACAAACAGTTTTGGGGCATACGTCCCTGATCTCCCAGGCTGTATTGCTGTCGGGGAGTCAAAGCAAGAGGTGTTGCAGCAGATACAGGAAGCCATCGAATTTCATCTTGAGGGCATCAAGGCGGAGGGGGCTTCAGCGCCTCAGCCGCACTCCTGCAAAGGACGTAAGTTTTTCTGAGTTAAAAAGTAAGGACTAATTTAATACTATTAAGATGGAAACAGCCCAGTCTCTCATTTATGTATCCGTTATTTTATATTGGTCTTGCATTGGGGCGTATTCCGTCTATTGGGGCATTAGTCTTACCCGGTGGAAAATACGCTTTTACGTTTTACTTGGTATTATCCTCGTTCACGTTGCTGCAACCACGCTCCGCGGCATAGCAATAGGGTATTTCCCTCTAACCAATAAATTCGAATCCTTTAGCGCCTTTGCGATAGCTACGTTTATCATTCTGCTCATTTACTCGAAGACGGAGAGCCGTATCTATCGCCTGACCTTGTTCGGCGTCGGATATGGCTTTTTCTGGGGGGCTGCACTCTTTCCTAAAGGTTTGAGTTATGCCCCTCCGCTTATGCTTACCATCTGGTATGTGCTGCACGTGCCGCTCTCGTTTTTTTGTTATGCCCTATGGGTTAGTGCCATGGCGGCGGCGGTTGCGCGCTGCTTTACGTCAGGTGAAAAAAGGCGGTATGACCAGATCGTCGACGAAGGTTTTCAATATGGACTTATCGTCTTTTCCGTTTCGATGATCTTTGGAGGGTTGTGGGGCTTTGTCGCCTGGGGGGCTTATTTTCTCTGGGATGCAAAGGTCGTGTGGTCCGTCATTATATGGTTTTTTTATGCGACCAGCCTGCACCTGGACTACTGGCCGGCGGCAAAAAAATTTAAACCGCTTGTAGCCATGCTGGGCTTTGTAATTCTTATGATGACGTACGTCGGCACCAGTTTCTTTATCGGCGGTTCGCACAGCTTTCGGTAAAGCGGGTTTTCACGCTATTTTGCAATGCGGTTAACCGCAAAGGGCGCGGAGAAACTGGGTCTGGTATTGTTCGCAAAACAAGCCCTGAAGTGGCGATATTAGATATAAAATAACGGTTCATTTATGAATGCCATCTACAATCTGTTAAAATCACAAAAACTCGGTATCATTGTCGGTTTTACCGTTACCGGGCTGCTTATAATCGGCAGTTTTACCATGAGCTACTTCCCCCGCCATTATGCCGGGCTTTCCGGTGACGACATAACCTTTTTTTTCACCGAATGGAAGCCGATTCACGCCTGGTTTTACCTGTTGTTTACCGGGTGTGTTTTTTACGGTGTTAATACCTTCCTGTGTACCCTTGACTCAATTATCAGAAAGGCAAAAGGCGGCGTAAAGAAGATTTCCCTCTACGGCGCGTCCCTTGTGCACGTTGGTTTTATCATCACGTTGGTCGTCCACCTCGTGGGCGGACTTTGCTCTTCTTCGTCGCCGCCCGTTTGTGTTGCTTATTAATGGACGGATATGGGGGGGGCAGAGATGAAGGTCACCGACCTTAAAACCAGTTCCTATCCCAATGGGATGCCCAAAAATATCACCGTCTTTGTCTCCGTTAGAAAAGACGGCGTGGAGTATTCCGATACCCTGGGCTATAACAATCCCGTTCTTTTACAGCATGGGGTATTTGAAATTCTTATGCGTGATTATGGGTGGATCGCATCCAGCGTTATGCTGAAGATAGACGGACGTTCCAGCAACGTAAACATCAATGGAAAGATAAACGCCGGCAATACGCAACTGTACGTGGCCGATTTGTACATGCCACCGCAATACCAGTATCCCGTGGTAAAGCTCGTTGCCACCGCGGAAGGGCAGGACGCCCGGCAAATATTTCTGCCGATTGGGGAGAAGAATGCAAAGGTTGTAAATGGGGCAAACATTATTTTTGAGGATATTAAGTCCGTGCCGGGAACCCTCGTTAGCGTAAAAAGAAATCCCAGTATTCCCCTTACCTTTGTGGCTATCTTGTTCTTTTCAGCAGGCATGCTGCTGGTTATTTTCCGGACGGTTGGGAAGGTGAGGTAATACCCATTGCGTAGCCGAAAGCGGCTACGGCGCCTTAGCAGGCTAACCAACGAAAACAATCTACAGGAATTTCAAAGCAGGGACACGGTGCCCGTGTCCCTGCGTGTGAACAAAAAAGTCGCCGTAGGCCTGATTTACAGTGGTTTTCATACCGTTGTGAGTCACAAGCAGGCATGGAC
The DNA here is from genome assembly GCA_964372185.1 of uncultured candidatus Brocadiaceae bacterium. GTDB lineage: Bacteria > Planctomycetota > Brocadiia > Brocadiales > Brocadiaceae > JACVXV01. The sequence goes on along the minus strand of CAYJPZ010000033.1, from coordinate 16,738 downwards.
AAGCAGGGTTTGTCCATGCCACCCAATGTTCCTCCATTAAATAAACACATCCTTGTTTCGAATACCGGCAAATCTGTTACATACTTGAATAAGCAATTTGTAAGTGATGGAATACCCAGCTACCAAAGTAGGCGAAAAATACGAGTGTCAGCCAGAATGATTTGAGAAACTCCGTGTACCGGGGATTTTTTGTCCGGAACTCAAGCCCTCTGACTGCGAGCGTAATCAGCGCAGGGTTCACGAAAATATCGTTCGTGCCGGGAGCGGCATTGACGCCCAGCAGGTTTATGAGTATTCCCACCGCAGCGCTGGTAAGGAACGAAAGAGGCATGTTCTTCTTAACAAAGGCTATGCTTAAAAGGATCATTGCATGTGACATCACGGACACTGCGCCGTGCGGAACACTCCGGTAGAATTCATACGACGTTAGGAGGTACGGCACGAGAAATATGTACAAGAAAATGTCGCTATCCTGTTTTTTCTTGTTTGCCAATAAAAATACGGCAGTTGGCGCTAGAAGTTTCAGTATGTCATTGCTGCTCCAATACTCAATGCCATCCAAAAAGATACAACCAAACCCGATAAACGTTCCCACCGCCAAAAGCGCCCCGGCGCCAAACCCCAGCCTCACGAGTCCCCAAACAATAAATAAAATGATAAAGGATATGAGCGTTGTAACACTTTCTTTAAGCCAAAAGACCTCATCGCAAACCTCCATCAGGTGTTTCGCCGCATCAAAGAAAGGTAACATCGCATGTGCCTTCAGATAATCAAGCATGGATGGGAGCATCGGTTCCACGTAATGGAATACCCAACTGCCAAAAAAGGCGAAACAGATAAGCGTTACCCAGAATATCTTTAAAAACCCCGTATACCGTGGGTCTTTTGTCCTGAATTCAATCGCCCTGACGGCAAGGGTAATCAGGGCGGGATTTATGATAATGTCATTAATGCCGGGCTCACAGTGCATACCGATCAGGTTTATCAATATGCCGACGACAATACAGATGAAGGCAGAAAATACTCTGCTGTCTTTTGCAAGAACGATGCTGAAAATAATAAGCGGATGGGACAGTAATGACAACCCTCCATAGTGAATGCCTTTAAAAACATGAAATGCAAACGAAGTAAGAAAATACGGCACGAGAAAGATGAACAGCATGATGTCACTTTCCTGCTTCTTCCTGTGCGCCAGCAGGAATAGGGATATGGGGGCGCTGAGTTTCAGGATGTCGTTGCTGCTCCAATACTCCATATCGCCCATCATAATACAGGCGGCGCCGATAAAGGCGCTCACGAAGAGCAGTATTTCTCCGCCGTATCCAAGTATCACAACCCTCCAAACAAACAGGAAGACCAGCAGTGAAACACCTGTGGTAAAACACTCTTTGATCCAAAAGACCTCTTCTTCGTGAACTTCTATCAGGTGTGTGCCCGTATCAAAGAATGGCGCTGAAACGTACACCTTCAGGTGGTCAATGATAGACGGGAGTATTGGTTCCAGGTAATGGAACGCCCAACTGCCGAAAAAGGCAAAGCAGATGAGCGTTATCCAGAATATCTTTAAAAAAGCCGTATATCGTGGGTTTTTTGTCCTGAATTCAATTCCTCTGACGACCAGGGTAATCAGGGCGGGATTTATGATAATGTCGTTAATGCCGGGTTCAAGACTGATACCGATCAGGTTTATCAATACGCCGGCGATAATGCTGATAGAGATGCAAAGCGCCTTGCTCTGTTTCGCCAGGACAATGCAAAAGACAAGGAAGGGAATCGATAATAAGGAGACCCCACCGAAGTAAAAATTCTTGTAAATATGAAAGGCATACGAGGTAAGAAAATACGGCACAAGAAAGATGAACAGCATGACGTCGCTTTCCTGTTTCTTCTTATGCGCCAGCAAGAGCAGGGATATGGGTGCGATGAGTTTCAGGATGTCATTGCTGCTCCAGTACTCCATGTCGCCCATCATAATGCATGCGGCGCCGATTAAGGCGCTCATAAAGAGCAGCAATTCTTTGCCATACCCCTGGACAACACCCCTCCTAACAAACAGGAAGACCAGCAACGAGGTAAATACGGTAAAACACTCCTTGAGCCAGAAGGCCTCTTCGTTGCGCTCTAACAACTGTTTGCCCGTATCAAAGAAAGGCGCCGCAATGTATACATTCAGTTGGTCGATGATAGATGGTAGTACCGGTTCCAGGTAATGGAATGCCCAACTGCCGAAAAAGGCAAAACAAACGAGTGTTATCCAGAATATCTTTAAAAAATTCGTGTACCGGGGGTTTTTCGTTCTGAACTCAAGCGTCCTTACGGCAAGGGTAATCAGCGCCGGATTTATAAGGATGTCATTGACGCCTGGCTCGCAATTGATACCGATCAGGTTTATCAGTATCCCAACGGCTATGCTGATAAAGAGAGAAAGCGCCCAGCTCTGTTTGGCAAGGGCAATACAGAAGATAATGAAAGGAATGGTTAATAAGGAAACTCCACCGTAGTAATAATTTTTATAAATATGAAAGACGTACGAAGTCAAAAAATAGGGCACAAGAAAGATGAACAGCATGACGTCGCTTTCCTGTTTCTTCTTATGTGCCAACAGAAATACGGATATGGGTGCGATGAGTTTCAGGATGTCATTGCTGCTCCAATACTCCATATCGCCCATTGCAATACAGGCGGCGCCGATAAAAGCGCTTACATAGAGCAGTATTTCCCTGCCATAGTCAAGTGCCACAATCCTCCAGACAAACAGGAAGACCAGCAGTGAGACACCAACGGTAAAACACTCTTTAAGCCAGAAGACCTCTTCGTACACATAGATTAGATTATCAATGCCTGTGCGGAGGGACTCTATATCGATCATGCTAATTCATTCCCAGTATTTTGTACACCATCCCCATATCGATATTTCCGCGAACGATATCGGCCAAGATGTTGTATTTCTCTTCTTTTATCTTTTGAGAACTCAAGGGGGTTCCATCCACGGATTCAAGGCCTTTTTTCAATTTCAGATGTTTAATGAGCCTATATCTGAACCTATCATTATCAAAAATGCCGTGAATGTAGGTGCCCAGCACGTTACCCCGGTCAGAAACGCAGCCATCGAATAGGTGTGCCGCTTTTCCCGCCCTTTCGCTAATCCTCGCGAAGGGTCGCGCAGGGTTGCCACCGCCGGAGACTGTTTCTCCCATGTGAATCTCGTACCCGGTTAACTCGCCATCCACGTAAAAAGAATTCTCATGTTTTATTAAATGCGCCTTCACCTGAAAGGTTTGCTTTTCCGCGGCAAAGGTGGTGGCAACGTTTAACAGACCCAAACCCTGAACGCTATCTTCCGATGATTCCACGTGGTGGGGGTCGTTAATCTGCATGCCCAGCATCTGGTATCCCCCGCAAATACCCATAACCACGGAGCCCTCTTTTGAAAGTCTTATTATTTGACCGGCAATGCCTCGTTCCCGCAGGAAGAGCAGGTCACCGATAGTGTTTTTTGTGCCCGGCACAATAAGCAAATCCGGACGACCAACGTCCCCAGCCCGGTCTACAAACCGTACCTTTACCTCTTTTTCATGGGTGAGGACGTTAAAGTCGGTAAAATTGGATATGCGGGGCAGTTTGATTATTGCGATATCTACACGAGGCTGAAGGCTGAAGGCTGAAGGCTGGGATGCCGCGGAAATTGCTGAATTCGGCCATGCCCCTTTACCTTTTTGGCCCTCAGCACATTCATACTCAAGCGAAACGGAATCTTCGTCATCGATACCAAGATTGTGCAGGTAAGGGATCACACCCACAACGGGTTTATGAATACGGTTTTCCAGCATGTCCAATCCCTGTTTTAATATGCCTTTATCCCCACGGAACTTGTTGAAGATAATGCCCTTCACCCTGTCCTTTTCACGTGCCGTTAATAACTCCAATGTCCCGACAACCCAGGCAAATGAGCCGCCGCGGTCGATGTCAGTAACCAGCAATACGGGGGACGACGCCATCTCTGCCATACCCATGTTGACGATGTCGCCATCCTTCAGGTTTATCTCTGCCGGACTGCCCGCGCCTTCGATAACCACGACGTCAACCCGGCTACTTAGTATATCATAAGCGCCTTTTATGATGGAAACAAATTCATGCTTTTTCCGATAGTACTCCCTGGCAGTCATATTCCCCACGGGCTTACCCATGACGACCACCTGAGAACCGCAATCCCCGGTGGGCTTAAGAAGTATGGGATTCATCTCTACCGCAGGCTCAATTCCAGCGGCTTCAGCCTGCGCCACCTGCGCCCTTCCCATCTCCTTTCCGTCTTTCGTTACAAAGGAGTTTAGCGCCATGTTCTGCGCCTTAAAAGGCGCAACTCTGTAGCCATCCTGTTTCAGTATACGGCACAAGGCGCACACCAAAATGCTTTTCCCCACGTGGGAGCCGGTGCCTTGTATCATTATGGAACGATTTGTCATTGTTTTAATAATAGAAAAATTTCAATCCGTTTCCGGTATGACAAGCGTCCCGCTTGTCATAACAAAATTCCTTATTCAAGTGTCTCATTAACCAGGATACATTTTAAATGAAAAACCGAAAAATGTATATGGAATATTGTAGTTGCTGCCGGGGGGGGGATTTCAAAGCAGGTACACGGGATACCGAGTCCCTACCCACTGGAATTTATACTTAACATAAACATGAGTTGGTGCTATAATTCAGCGGTTTTCAGCAATTACTTACATACAACATGGTGTTTTGTGGAGAATACTATGAAGAGCAAGATTCATTTTATTACGGTGGAAAACGGTGAAGGTGTTCCCTCGCTTGCACAAAAGGCGGCGCGATTGTTCGATCTGGCAGGTTTTGCAACGGCTATCAGCAAGAATGATATGGTGGCGGTGAAGACCAGCTTTGGCGAAAAGGGGAATATCGGGTACCTCAAGCCGCCGATTATCAAGGCAATTGTGGATAAGGTAAAAGGGCGGCAGGGCAAGCCGTTTCTCATCGAGACAAACACCCTGTACAAGGGTCAACGCACCAATGCCGTCGACCACCTTATGCACGCCTACGACCATGGCTTTACCTACGAAAACGTCGGCGCCCCGGTTATTATCGGGGACGGGCTCTTTGGCGAACATGACGTGCAGATAGAAATAAATCAAAAGATGTGCAAATATGCGCACGTTGCCGGCGTCGCCAGGGCAGCGAATGCCATTGTGTCAATCTCCCACGTAACGGGGCATCTTGCAACGGGACTGGGGGCTACTTTGAAGAACATTGGCATGGGGCTTTCGTCACGAGGTGGAAAACTTGCGCAACACTCAGGGGTCATTCCCCAGATACTGAACAAAAAATGCACGGTCTGCGGGGTGTGCAACAAATGGTGTCCCGTCGGGGCCATCAACATGGGCGATGAGTTTGCCATCATTGACCCGAAGTTGTGTATCGGATGTGGAGAATGCCTGGCCGTATGTCGATTTGACGCCGTTAAAATCGCCTGGGATGAAAGCACCGTCAATCTCCAGAAAAAGGTTGCCGAACATTGCCTTGCCATTTTGCAGGGGAAGAGGGGCAAGGTGGTTTTTTTCAATTTCCTGACGCATATTACCCACCACTGCGATTGCATGGACAAACCTTTTCAACCGGACATTTCCGATATCGGCATTCTCGCCTCCACCGACCCGGTTGCTATTGAAAAGGCAACCGCAGACCTTGTTAAGGAGCATACCGGCAAAGACTTTTTCAAAAATGCCTGGCCGGAAATCGACTACACCATCCAGATCACCTACGCGCAGGAGATTGGATTGGGGAGTATGGATTATGAATTGGTTACCCATAAGTGAGTTTGCGTGCGCACGTGGCAGTGCCTCAGACCAAGAAAAAACAATGGGAACCGCAGATTGCACAGATTTTGAGTGCGTAGGGTGGATTAAGCGAAGCGAAACCCAACCTCATATATCCCACGGATAAACACAAAACTCATCCTTTGGACTGCCGTTCAAACTCACAACCTTGTAATTCCTTAATTTGTAGTGACTGTTAAAATACTCTATTGCCGAGGGATTGAACTGCTCAAAGTTGAGCTTTACCTCTATCGGCAGGATGCCGTTTCTGACATTCAGGATAAAGTCTATCTCCTTCTTGTCCTTTGTCCTCCAGTAAAAGACGGCTTCATGGGAGTATTTCTTTACCAACTCGGCAAAGACCCCTGTCTCAAACACGTTGCCCATGACCTCCTTTTGCAACCCCTTTAGCCAGAGCATTTGCATAAGACCCGTGTCGTAAAAATATATCTTCGGAAGCTTGAAAAGCTCGGAGCGGATATTGCGGCTGAAAGGCCTCACCAGCTTTATGACGTATGTGTTTTCCATGATGAACAGATACTTCTCTATCGTCTGCTTTGAGATTTTTGTGGTATTGGATAACTCGGCGATGTTCAACTGCTGACCGCTTTGAGAGGCAAGGGCCTCAAGCAGCTTGTTAAATTTGTCGATATCCATAACCCCGGCCAGGTCTCTGATGTCTTTTTTAACGTAGGTATCGATGATCTGCTGCAAGTATTTTTCTTTCCTGTATACCTCTGGGGTCAGGACGATCTTGGGATACCCACCGTAAAGGAGATAGTCTTTAAACAATGCCCTTAGTTCATCCGTCTTTTTCTGCGTGTAAACCATACCTTCCTCAAAACCGTATCCGTTGAAGGACAGAAATTCTTTGAAAGACAGAGTAAATATCTCGAAATTCACCGTTCTTCCAACAAGAGAATCCTTGAACTTCGACTTAATTTCAAAGCTGGATGAACCGGAAACAATGAGCTTGACGTTTTTGTGATGATCGGCTACGAGTTTTAAGAATGATGATGGCTCGGCAAGATATTGAATCTCGTCAATGAATACAAAGCCCTTTCCTTTTCGTCCGGCGGAAGACAACCCTTCCTCCCGGAGGTGTTTGTTAAATTCGGCAACCCCGGCATTCAGTATATTTACAAAACGAGAATCTTCAAGGTCAATAAAATAAGTCGTTTCCCCGTCTTTTTTTAACTGGTCTTCAAGGTAATAAAGGATGGACGTCTTGCCTACCTGACGCGCCCCATGCAAGACAATGATATCGTTCGTGTTGATGTACCTGCTTATCTCTTCGATAATGGTCCTCTTATATATCGTATCCATGACATTGACTATAATTTAAATCGAACTTAAAGTAAAGTCTATATTGCTTTAGGTTGTGGGCGGGTGGCATATGTATTAAATAGCTTCCCACCGCTTGCGCAGTGGGCTACGATTGTGTTGCCCCTAACGGGACATTATGCGTACCACACAGTAGGTCAACCGTCCCCGGTTGACATTATGCTTTCGCACTTTCACGTAAAAACAATCTGTGCAATCTGTGAAATCTGTGGTTCCTGTCGTTTTTTCACAGCATTTGTGCACGCCTGCTTAATGCCCAGCTTCCTTCAGTCTCTTGGGAAACCATTGGTATAGGGCGGGAATGACGAAGAGGGTTAAGAAGCTGGAGAAGCATACGCCGCCGACAATCACCGTTGCCAACGGTTTCTGCACCTCCGCTCCAACGTCTGTCGATATGGTCATGGGCAACAACCCGATAATATCGGTCAAAACGGTTATGACCACGGGTCTCAGCCGCGTGGTTGCCGCATCTACAATCGTGTCCCTCGTTTCGTTTCCCTTTTGCAGGAATTCGTTGATAAAAGATACCATTACGGTACCATTTAATACGCATAGTCCAAAGAGTGAAATAAATCCTACCCCTGCCGAGATACTCAGAGGCATGTCCCTCAAAAACAACGCCACAATCCCTCCCGTTGCCGCAAAGGGAACGTTTACGTAAATAAGGGCGGCGTTTTTAAAGGAGCGGAAGCTCATATAGAGGAGGATGAAGATTAGTCCCATGGAAAGGGGTATAACGAGCGCAAGGCGACGGCTTGCACGCTGCATGTTCTCAAACTGTCCGCCCCAGTCCAGATAATATCCCGCGGGGATTTCCACCCCTTCCCGTATTTTCTTTTGCGCCTCCGCCACAAAGCTGCCAATATCCCTGTCCCGCACGTTACACTCAACGACGATGCGGCGGTGTCCGTTTTCACGGTTGATCTGGACATATCCCTCTTCAACGGAAATGTCCGTCAATTGACTAAGAGGCACACGCACGCCGCCGGGGGCGCTGATCAGGATGTTTTTAATTTCCTCTATGCTGTTCCTTGCATCCTCAGAAAAGCGGACCACAAGGTCGAACCGCATCTGCTCCTCCAGCACCTGCGTTGCCACCTTACCGCCGATGGCAGTTGTAATAACGTCCTGTATATCCGATACGTTGATTCCGTAACGGGCAATGGCACCCCGGTCAATCTTTATCTGTACCACCGGCAATCCGGCCACCTGTTCCCCTTTCACGTCTGCTGCGCCCCGGATGGGGGTGATGACCCGTTCGATCTCATCCGCCTTCGCCTTCAATATCTCATAATCCTCACCAAAAAGTTTAATGGCGACGTCTGAACGAACGCCGGCTATCAACTCGCTCACCCTTAATTCTATAGGCTGTGAAAAGCTGTACCTCATGCCTGGAATTTTGGTCAAATCAGCTTCCATACGGGCTATGAGGCCGTCCTTATCGCGGGCTGTCCGCCACGTCTTTTTAGGTTTCAGCATAACGAAAACGTCGCTGATCTCATGTCCCATGGGGTCTGTAGCAATCTCGGCCCGTCCCGTTTTTGATATAACGGTCTCTACCTCCGGGTATTTCATAAGGGTCTTTTCTATCAGGGTAGAGCATTCTACAGACTCCTTTAAAGAGACGCTGGGCAGGCGTCGTACGTTGATCGCTATAGCGCCTTCATCCAATTCCGGCATAAATTCTGAACCTAAAAAGGGAATCAGAACAAGACTTGCGAGGAAAAACGAGGCCGCAATAATCAGGGTTGCCCGTGGATGGAATACGGCCTTTTGCAACAGCGGTTTGTAACGGCTCTTTAAAAACCGCATAACGCGATTATCCGTTTCTGCAGAGGTTGTTTTATTTACCTTTATCCCGTTTTTGAAAATAAGGGCGCACAAGGTTGGCATTATGACGAGGGCGACAAAAAGGGAACTCAACATGGCCAAACTGACCGTAATGGCTACCGGCTTGAACATCTTGCCTTCAACGCCCTGAAGGGTCAGGAGCGGCACGTAAATGATAATGATGATGCCTACGGCGAAGAAGATGGGACGTCCCACCTCCTGCGCCGCGCGCAGGATTGTCTCCCGGTAACTTTCATTGCCTTTTCTGAGGGTGAGTCGCTGGATGATATTCTCCACGGTACACACCGAGCCGTCGGTAATGTTGCCAAACCCCAGGGAGCCTATGCTCATTACCGTAGCGGCAATCCCGACGTGATACATACCCGAAAATGTTAAAACGACCGTTAAAGGCACGGAGAAGGCAATAAGGAGCGATACCCGCCAATTGCCTACCGTCAGGGTAAGAACGATTATAATGAGGACGATACCTGAAATGACGTTGCTAATAACCGTGTGGATAACGTCATTGACCAGACCGGCCCGGTCATAAAACGGTATGATATCAACGCCTTTGGGCAAATTCTGCCGGATCTCTTCAATCTTCTTCTTTACCCTTTCCACCACGGTGCGGCTATTTTCGCCTTTGAGCATCATGGGAATGCCGGCAACGACCTCCCCCTTGCCATCTTTGGTAACCGCCCCATAACGCACCTCCGGGCCCACAACCACCTCCGCCACGTTTTTTATGTAAATAGGGGTGCCTTCTTTGGTGGCATGGACAACGATGTTTTCGATATCCTGCATGGTATTGATAAGGCCTACACCCCGTATCATGTACTGTTCGGAGGCGTGTTCTATATATTGTCCACCGGCATTGGCATTATTGGCCTCCAGTGCGTTGAAGACCAGGCTGAGGGTGATGTCATGGGTAATAAGCTTTTTTGGGTCTACCAACACCTGGTATTGTTTTACAAGGCCACCGAAGCTGTTGACCTCGATGATCCCCGGCGTGGTCAGCAGTCGGGGACGTATCTGCCAATCCTGGATGGTCCTCAATTCCATGTTGTCTTTGCCTTCACCAGTGACCACGTATTGAAATATCTCACCAAGACCCGTGCTGATCGGACTCATTACGGGCTGTGCCTTAAAGACCTGCGGCAACTGCTCTTTGGCCGTTTGTAAGCGCTCTAAGACCAGTTGACGGGCAAAGTAGATGTTTACGTGGTCATCAAAAACGACCGTTACCTGTGAAAGCCCCGACTTTGAAAGGGAGCGGGTCTCCACCACGTCGGGTAATCCGCTCATGGAAGACTCAATGGGAAAGGTGACAAGCTTTTCCATTTCAACGGGGCCGAGTCCCTGCACTTCGGTGTTGATCTGCACCTGGTTTGTAGTAACGTCAGGGACGGCATCAACTGGCAAGTGCAGGATGTAGTATAATCCCAGCCCCATGATGGCGCATATCACGAGAATGACAAGAAAGCCTTGTCTTAATGCGTATTCGATAATTTTGTTGATCATAGATTAGGCCTTTCTGTACATAATTTTCATCCAGCCATATCCTTGGTGGCACAGGCATTTTGCCTGTGCTTTTCCGTGTTCGCGCATAGGGACACGGGCACCGTGTCCCTACACCAAATCGTTCCCACGCCTTTATCGGTCTGCGGCTGTGCCTTGCTAAATCAATGTACGCACCCCTCCCCAAACTTTCCCTTCATAATTTCAGATTTGAGCAGAAAGCCCCCCTTGGCAACCACCCGGTCTCTGTGGTTTAAGCCACTAACGACCTGCACGTAGCCGTCCGCGTGCGCGCCCGTAGTCACATCCCGTCTTAGGAAATAGCCCTCATCAAGCGGCACAAAGACAAAGTATTTTTCCCCGTCGGTCTGGATTGTTTCCTCCGTTACTACCGGAAAATTATTTCCTGACGTCGATGAAAGCAGGAGCATTACCCTGGCAAACATCCCCGGCTTTAATTTCCGATGGTGGTTGTCCACCTCCGCGCGCATCTTGACCGTGCGGGTCTTTTCGTCAACGACGTCCCCCATATAGGTAACGAGCCCCTCAAATTGCTCATCAGGATAGGAGCCGACGTCTATCATTACCTTATTTCCAACCTTCACCTTTGAGATGTCTTTTTCGTAAATATCAAACCAAACCCACAGGTGGGACAAGTCCGCCACCGTAACCGTGGGGGAAAAGGCGTTTTTCAGTTCACCCATGGCAACGTCTTTTTCAATCACCGTGCCGTCAAAGGGAGCCATAAGGGTAAACAGCGGTGACACACGGTCTTCGGCCAAACCCTGTATGTCGCTTTCCTGCTGTCCCATAAGGAGCAACTTCTCGTGCAGTGACTTCAATTCTATACATGCCTGGTCGTATTCGTTCCTGGCTTCCAGAAATTGTTTTTTAGAACATATCTTTTTGTTGTAAAGCGATTGTTCCCTCGCATAATTTTTTCTAGCCAGCTTCGACATGGCAATCGCCTTTTTGTAATTGGCCCTGGCCTCTCCAAGTTCCACGCTGTCAAGCATGGCCAATTTCTGCCCCTTCCGCACCGGATCGCCCAGGTCTACAAACACCTCTTTAACAACTCCCGATACCCGGGGGGAGACAATAACAAAACGGTCACGGTTTACCCCCACCTCGCCCGTTGCCTTAAGGGTAACGTCCATAGCCAGCAGCGTAACCTCTTTTATGGTAATAATCTCTCCTATGATCGATTTGTCGACCTTGACGGCCCCAACCTCGTGGCGACATTCGTCGCATTCAATAATGGGGACGTTATGTTCGCAGTGTTTTTTTAACAACCCTTCACCGCTACTGTTGCTGCTTTTTACGGCAGGATTATCCGGGCAACAGGTGTCTTTGGGAGCGGCTTGTTCAGCGCATGTTTTTTCCCCGTGCGTATCCTCCCGGCATTTTTCGCTTGCGGCAATGTTTGTTATGGGAAAAATTCCCATGAATAAAAAGGTGACTACGCCTCTGATTGTCCGTGTTTTAGATGATGATAAACGTATCATAAGTTTATTTGTCCTGAGATTAAATTAGGCCTTCGGCGGCTTTTTTTGCACACAGGGACACGGGCACCGTGTCCCTGCAACTTTCAACAGCAAAAACAAAATGCCCTATTCCCTGATTTTCGTTACCGCCAGGCCTTCAATATCCGCTAATAACAGATTTACCTTTTTTAGGGACTCGATGTAGGAGACCTTTGTTTCAGCCCATGTCCTCTGCGCATCGAGGAGGTCTATATAAGGGAGTTCGCCTTCTTTATACCCCGTTTCTATCAACTGCAGGGAGTTTTCCGCCTTGGGGATAATGTTGTCTCTGAATTCGGTGATACGCCTTCGCTCTGCATGGTACGAATCAACATTTCTTTTTAACTGCAACAGCAGGTCATTATAGATCGATTGGTTTTCGTTTTTTGCCTTTCTGGAAAGGGCCTTGCCCTTCTGGATATTACCCTGGTTGCGGTTAAAAAAGGGGGCGGGTATTTCAATGCCCACCTGGACGGTATCCGCGTTTTCCAGCGTAAGACGCTTGTATCCCGCCGACACGTTGATATCGGGAATGGCCTGCCTTTTTTCCAACGTCAGTTGTGATTCCGCCATTTCTACGCCCTTTCTGGACACCTTGATAAGCGGCTGGTTGACTTGCATCTTGAGCCTGAGGTCATTAAACGATACATCAGGCGGCGTTGTCAGCAGCCTCCCTGTTGCGCCTGCAATGGCCTCCTCCGGTATGCCCATAACGGTTTGTAATTCCGAGAGTGACGTTTGGAGATGCCCTTCGGCAAGAGAAACGGCGTTCCGAGCCTGTGACAATTCCACCTCCGTCCTGAGGACGTTTGTGATGGCGACTTCCCCCGCCTCAAACCGTATCTGCTCGCTTTCGTAAATATTTTTAGCAATGGCTTCTATTTGCCTGGCAACCGTGAGGCCTTCCTGATCTGCCACCACCTTATAAAATGCCTTTTTGGTGTCGGTCATAACATGTAACGTAACCGTGTCCCGCTCGAACTCACTCTTTTCCTTCGATTGTTCGCTGAGCTTTATTCCGAGCTTTCTTTTGCCGGCAGTAATGATCGGTTGAGTAATACCCACAAGATTCTGGCTTTGGTTCAGGCCAATTTCGTCCATTGGAACCTCTTCGGCCAGCAGTTCCAGGACGGGATTAGGGTATAGTTTGGATTGCCGTAGCGCGCCCGTCGCGGCGTCAACCTGATCCTGCGTTGATTGCAATTGCAGGTTGTTTTCAATGGCAATATTCAACGCTTCTTCAAGGGTGATATTTTTGCCTGCCGGTGGCGGGCTGCCATCCCCGGACGTAATGTGGGTATCATCCCCGGAGACCCCGGAACTAAAACCGGGTGAATAAATAGAGAGACAAATTAACAGGATACCAACAACAAATCTCCACGTTTGAAGTATCCTTTTGGAATTCAAATGGGTATTCATACAAAACCTTTTATGATAAAATGAGCGAGACAAGTCTCAGACCGATTAAAAACGTTTGGAACCACAGATTTCACAGATTACACAGATTTTTGGTTATTGCAATGGTTTACCGCAGAGGGCGCTGTGTATACGCAGAGAACACGGAGAAACAAATTGTCACCGTGACCATCGGCGGCTTTGATAGACACGAATTACACGAATTTGCACGAATGGACACGGACAAATAGGGTTTGTTTATGCCATCCCACAATACTCCACAAAAAAACACATCAAGCAGAATTCCCCTCCTGGGAGGGGTGCAGAGGTTGGTTTCCCGTGGCGTATAAAATCGTATCGCTTTGCCGGTATTTTCCGCGCAACAACAACGTGCTTTTTCCGTTTACTCTAGGTTATGTTTGAAGATAGGCCGCTTTTGAAGCGGATTAGGCGGTTAAACGTGGTGGATGGTAAATGATCGTCTGGAAGACGCTGTCAAAATGGGTGAAAAGAGGTATTTTGACCAACGAGGTTGGGGTGGTAAAAACAAATGAGAAGTTTTGAAATAACGGCATTACCAGATGGTTGGCGCAAAGGGTGCAACAATTGGGACAGTGTGAGTCCGTTTGCGGAATGCAGGGGTCTGCATAGTCATGAATAAGAACGGTGAACGCCTTATTATGACAAGCGGATGTGTTCTCTCCTGCGCAATCCAGCAGTAAACAGTCCCCCGGCACAATGCACAGGAAGAACCATAAGATCAGGATGGTTTTTATGATGGGATGGTTTTTCATAGTGATACAATATACCTGCTTTATTGTTTTAAAAGCAAGGGGAAATTTTATCGTTAACTGGCCTTCATTTAAGTATTCTGTTAATCCAATATCTCGGCTCACGATGGAGATGTGAAACTGCCACAATTATAATAGCATCAGCATCAACACCATAAATAAGTCCATAGGGAAATCTTGAAAGCAGGCAACGCCTGAGATTAGGCTCGATTTCCGGACATGACAATGGATAACTAACAATTCTTCTGGCCGCCCTGTCTAAATCATCAAGAAATTGTGTACCCAGGCCGAAAGATTGGGAATCATACCATACGACTGCGTCGTCAACCTCTGATTGCGCTGGTTTTAGAAAGCGAATTTTCATCTGGTCCGATGTTTGCTCATCACCTTTTCATAAGAAACTGTCTCTAATTTTCCTGCCTTGTACGCCTGCCAGCGATTCCTTGCTTCTTCAGCCCAGATACGGTCAATTTCAGGGTCTGGTCTGTCGAGCTGCGTTAGGATTGAATCGACAAGTTTAAGCTTCTCGG
>CAYJPZ010000033.1:0-1966 GCA_964372185.1 uncultured candidatus Brocadiaceae bacterium | reverse complement strand
GTATTTTTTCCTTAAGCTCTTTGTTAATCGTTGCCATGGTCTTTCTCTTTTCTTATAACATTATTTTATTAAAAAATATGTCGAATTACCATAATTGCCTTTATTTGTAAGGATTTATGCTTTGAATAATCCTTAATTAAGTACCTGTTCAGCGAAAATATTTTTTGCAAAGATTTGTAAGAACTATATCACCAGGATGGTTTTTATGATGGCGTGCTTATACATAGCGATACAATATACCTGCTTATTTGTTTTAAAAGCAAGTGGAAATTTTGCATTTACATTGCGTGGCGTGGCAAGTATACTGAAAACAATCAGGCCTTTTGGCTTATGGATGTTTACTTTGTAAGAACATTTTTTTTGTATATTTTTTATCCCCCCCATAATCCCCCGTAAACGCAGGGAAATAGGATGAGGATTTCAAGACGTCAGGCGTTACCTTTTTGTAATGGTACGTATCGTCAGGATTTTTTTACAAAGGAGTAAAACATGACATGCGCAAGAAGATGTTTAATCGGATTTTCTGTAACACTGCTGTTTTTTGCCGTCGGTCTAACTGCATTTGCCGGGGAAAAGAAGGAATCCAGCGGTACCTCGGTTGCAGAAGGCACTGTCGGTACTATTGTGGCAGAGGATAAGGCCAAGAATCCTGATGTAAAGAAGGAATCCAGCTATACGTCGGTTGTTGAAGGGCCGTTCGACAACATGATGGCGCAGGACAAGGCCAACAAGCCTGACGTAATGAAGCGGCATACAGCTTTACTGAATGAGCGCTACGACCTTTCCCTGAAAACAACTACGGATGTTACCATGTCAGGCGGAAAGCCCCTGCCGGTTGGACCAACTGCACGGTTAAAAGAGTCGCTAACCTGGGATACGTTAGCAGGTATGTCTCCCGGGCAAATCAAGGAAAAGAACGTATTCCCCTACCTTCCGTTACCGCACCCCAATCATGCGTCAGGCGGGATGCTTTTTTCACAGAAGCAGTTAAAACAGGTATCACGCCTTGAGCGTTTTGATATGGACTTCGACCTGCCTGATTACTTCTTGCCTGAGTTCCCGCCGCCAATGTATCTGACTACACACAAGGATATGGGAGACGTCTCACAAGGCAAGCTCGTAACGTTAGATAACTACTACGAAATTTTTAATGGCATTTTAAACCCGAAACAGCTTGAAGGAATGCGGCTGTTAGTTACGCAGTTTCCCCAGCAGCAGTTTAATGCAACGGCGGATAGAAAAAGCGAAAAGCCGAGTCTGGGGGTAACGTGCTTTGACTGCCATGTAAATGGCCACACCTCTGCTGCCACCCATTTGGTTGGCGACATTCGTCCACAATCGCATAGAAACCGTATTGAAACACCATCGCTTCGCGGCGTCAATATTCAACGCCTTTTTGGTTCTCAGCGCGCCCTGAAATCCGTGGAGGATTTCACCGAATTTGAGCAGCGCGCCGCTTATTTTGACGGAGACCATCTGACTGCCGCCAAAAAGGGTGTGAACGTCCTGGAACGCGGTAGTCAGGTGCATTTTATGGCGGAGGTTATGTCGCTTCTTGATTTTCCACCGGCGCCCAAACTGGACGTCTTCGGCCAGCTTGACCAGGAAAAGGCAACCGACTCTGAAAAGCGGGGTGAACTGATCTTTATTGGCAAGGGCAAATGCGTCGTTTGTCACCCTGCGCCTTATTATACCGATAATCAGATGCATGACCTCCAGGTTGAAAGGTTTTACAAGCCCCAGTTGATAAACGGCCAATATATTCGCGCAGAAGGCCCTATCAAGACATTCCCGCTGCGGGGAATCAAAGACTCGCCCCCATATCTCCATGATGGCCGCTTGTTAACGTTGGAAGACGTTGTGGAGTTTTTCAACCTTGTGTTGCAAATTAAACTGAATGAACAAGAAAAGAAAGACCTCGTTGCCTTTCTCAGACAATTGTAAATGGTTGTGTGGAATATTGGAT
>CAYJPZ010000032.1:11972-27521 GCA_964372185.1 uncultured candidatus Brocadiaceae bacterium | reverse complement strand
TTGTTATCCAATGTGATTGTTCGCATGCATGAAAAATATCAATATAATGCCTTTGACTCCGAATGGAAACGGAGAAAAACCATAAGAGCAGTAAGCAATATTGTTTCAATAGCTTTAGCAGTAGGCGGTGGGGTAGCAATTGGAGCAGATGTTGGTGATGATTTAGCCAAAGCACTCATAGCGGCAGGAACTGTGGCTGCAGTAGCCGGTGTACAGGTCACAGGGGAAAAAATGATAAAACATCTGCCGTCAAAAAAGGTCTCATTAAACAAAATGGGACCGCACTTAAATAGTTATGATCTGGCCACCTCATCGAGTGTATTTATATTTTTCAAAGAAATCTATGAGGGATATGACAGCGAAAAGGAACTAAAAGCAACAGAACTCTCCATTCAGAATTTGAACAAAGCGGGTTGTAACCCAAAGGCTTTGGTATCTGTTCTGGAAAGGTTTGCAAAATTGAGGGACGAATATCTGGCGAATGGTTATATCTGTAATTTATTGATTGCCCAGCCAGGCTTTGAAAGGAGGATTGCCTATGCGCAAGAACTTGTTACAAAACAGCAGTAAGTATTTCTTTCTGGGGTTTCTATTTTTCATTATACCCGTGTACTGCTTTGCAGCGGAAGAAAAGGAACAACCATTTCCATATTTTATGAAAGATGCTTCGGAGAGAAAAATGGTTTATCCGTATGCTTTTGAAGATGTATGGAATGCAATTTTCAAAGTAACTGAAGATTTGAATAAGGAATCGGACAAATGGGCGCAGGAAAAGCGCATAAAGGAACTGAAAAAAGATATTAAAAGTGATAAGAATTCTGGTTTGATCATCGTAATGAATTCGCACAAAGGAAGCAGAGGTTTCTTCTCAATGCAATCGCCTGCTTTTTCGACCACTGTCTTTTATGTAAAGCCTCTTGAAGGCCAGAAAACACAGGTGTGCTGTCGCAGGATAAACTATTTCGGATACAATACGTTTGTTATGAACGCTTACGGTAGCATTGTGTCCTTCAGGTTTTTACCTATAACTCCTGTAGAAGGTAAAATTCTTAAAGACGTGGAAAATAAATTAAAGGAGCAAACAAATGAAAAAAGAGAGTCTTAAGTTATTCACTTGTCTTTTCTGCATTGTTTCTCTCACAGGGTGTGCAACGACCTTCAGTCCGCTAAAAACGCATTTTGAAAACAACTTTACAGGTTTTACCACGCCGGAAAAAAATACAATTAAAGAAACGCCTTTAAAAGGGACGTATCAAGGCCCATACGACAAGGTGTGGGATAGCATACTGACTATTTTATGTCAGAATACTATGATCGTCAGTGTCTCTAAAGATTCCGGGGTTATCAGTTATGTTGATGTTGATGGCATTATGATTAATAAAAAATCTTATTACTGGGAATTTCCATTTGTCATCTTAGCCGAACAGGATGCACAGCAGACTCTAGTTTATGTCCATCCCATGGTTTCCCTGTTTGAATCAGACGAAAAGTTTTCAAAGCAACAATGGTGGGAGACGATAAAGACGGGGTTTGATCAGAAGGGACAAGAGTTTCTGGACAAGCTTTCAACACAGCTTGCCTCAACAAGCCGGTGGCCGTGGCTGACAAAGTAATACTATAACGTTTAGTGCATTTTAAAATATTACCAAGGACAATCTCTGGCAAAGTGGAACCTCAGGCCGGTAAAAAGATGCCCGATGCTGGATACCAGATGCCCCGGATACAAAAATCCAGTATCAAGTATCAAGAAAGTCGTCTCTCTAAAAAACGGTACAGACGTCCCGCCGGGGCGTCTCTACAACTTTGTGTAGAAAAAACGCATATAAAGTATTTAAGGAGGAGGCACGATGCAAAAGAAAGATAGTAATATTGTGTGTGTATTTTTAAATCAACCGATGCAATGGATATGGATACCGCTCATACTCCTTCTTATGTTTTATTTCTCTTTCTATCAGGAATGTAGCGCTCAGGAAAGTAAAAGCCTTAGTAACTCTGTTCAGGTTGATAATGTTGTCGTATCAAAATTTCCAGAGATATATGCGGTTGTCAGCACAAAAAGCGAACAAGGTCAAACTATCAAAGACCTCAGTCCCGATAATTTTTTCGTCACTACAAAAGAGAATATTCAGAGTTTTAATCACCCCAAAACCATTCTGCCAATTGTCAAAGCCAAATTACAAGAACCGATACTTTATATTACTACATTTATTAATGGACATAAAAGCGTAGAACCTTTTAATGGTGATATTTGTAATGGCATCAAAGATACATTATCCCAGGCAGGGTTTGTAATAGATATTGGAGTAAACAGTCAGGGTGCTGTGCAATCCTCAACAAGCGCAAATTCTTTTACCCATGATCTACCAAAGATTTGTCAATCTGTACAAACTCTTGGACTAACGAAAGAATCCATTTTTTACGAGAAATTGCAAAAATCCATAGAAGAAACAAGGAGTTATGCCGGATATAAATGCGGCGCTGTAGTGCTCATTACTACTCACGATGACGATAATTTCAGGGAAAATGCGCATGAACTGGAACGGTGTATCCGAACGGCTAAAGAAAAGGATGTGCCGGTGTATGTTATATGGATTAATACGCTGCTGTGCGCCTGTGAGAAAAATGGCATGAAGAAATTAACGTTAGATACCGGTGGAAAATATTTTGAGTATGAAAAGAAAAAGGGCATAAAAGCGCCTTTTACTGAAATTGTGCGGGATATCTCTGAAAAATATCTGAGAAATCAGTACGCCATCGTTTTTGACGACCCTGATATTGAACCAGAAAAACGTTTCCATACCTATACCATCGGTGTCCGCACGCATGACAAAGGCGAGATTAAATACGCCACCCTGAAACCCATTGAAATTCCCGAAGGGCTGATTCGTAAAAACAGGGCGGATATTGACCTTAAAAAAGGGCTTCAGGAACTAAAGGATGGCCAATATCCTATAGCCATATCCACTTTCAGCAGTATGCTTCCGAATCTCAAGTTGCTTGCTGGCATTTCTAGTTATCAGGAAAATGCGTTAAAGCTCCAGGAAGGCGTCCTGGATGGTTTGCGTCAAATATTCAATAAAACGTCGGATTTGATAAAGGAAGGAAATTTTGAAAAGGCTGAGTCGCTAATAAGTGGTTTAAATAGGCACGTTGCCGAAGATGGAGTAACGGCACAATCGCCTGCTCGAATTACAAAAGAAGAACTGGACAACCTTTCCCGTTTCTTTTTTACAGAGAGGGGTATTCGGTTAAAAGACTCCGGTAAATTGTCAGATGCAGAAACAGACCTTGCTAAGGCAATTGAAGGCCAAGAACCTTCCGGTAGTGATACGGTTGGAAAGGCTGCAAGAATCGGATTGTGCGAGATTTATTCCAAAAACGGCGAATATGATAAGGTCATTCAATTTGGCGAGGAAATTCAAAAGGTGTGGCCAAACGAAGACATGTCACAGGTAAATACTATGGTATCAGCGGCCTATCGCCAAAAGGCCGAAGATCAGGTGCAGTCAAAAAACTATAGTCAGGCAGTGGCGTATATGAGAAAGAGCGTAGATTCAAGCTCCAGCCAGTCTGAAAAGGATTTAACCCTCTTGGGAGAATATGCCTTACTTTCTTCTGATTATCAGATAGCAGTGGAAGTTTACGAAGGTATTGTGAACAAAAATCAGGATAAAGATGCTGAACAACCGCAGATATCAAAAAATCTTTCTAAGGCATACCTGGGTAATTGCCAGTTTGATTCTGCCAGAGATATTTTAACGAAATTGCTCCAGGAAGATATGGGAGATAAAGAGTCGTGGGAACTTTTAATCAGCGCAATTCGGGCAAAACCCCTCCTGGTATTTTGCAGATTGTTGGCGCACCACTCAACTCAATTCCCCAAGCAATTAATTTACGAACACTTTACCCAATTAAAAAAAAGACAGACGAAGCTCTCGGATGATATCCTGGGACTTGCTATTATTTATTCTGATGGAAATTCGCTAATTCACGAAGACAAGGAAAGGAAAAATTATTTTGAAATGTATCCGGATTTGAAGTCCAACTTTTCACTCGATGGCAACAGAGAAAAATTATTCTGTTCGTTTAAAGAACCAGAAGAGAAAAAAGGTTATTACGAGAATCATCTCTTTGTTCCAGTTTCATCTGCCAATGCAGAAAAATCTGTTTTTATTGCGCTGTCTTTCAATAGTCGTTTAGGCGAGGGTATAGCGATAAAACTAAAGTCGTATAAAGATAAACAGATGCCTGTCTCAGATATTATATCCTTTCTGGACACAAATCTTGGGTTCGGATTATATAAGAGCAATGGCCTGATGATGGCAGAATTAGCGGGGGATATGATAAAGAGCGGTGACATGGCTGATGATCGCATATCGTCTTACGGGAAAATATTTCTTGATGATGGAAACACTGATTATTTCATCCTCAACGTGTCAGAACCGGAGAAAAAAACATATGTGCAACCGGATGAATTTGTGAGAAAGGAAGATGTATTTGGCGCTAAAGATTTTGGCCGTGCAATTGTCTTTGGCTTCAATAATCAGACTATGGATGAGTTTATATACTACGATTTTATAGTTCCCGTGTATATTTCAAATGAATGGAAGGGGGTATTTTACTATGGGATAAAAATGACGAAAAGCGCCGTTGATGCTAAGTAATACAGTCAAGCATCAAGTTTCCAGTATCGAGCATCAAGCATCAAGAAATCTTGACTCATTTGTGGAGATGTATTGCATAAAGTATTTAATTTGAAAGGAGAAATGTGATGATTAGTGCTAAACGTGGGCGGGTAATGTTCTTGTTTATGGCAGTTATGATGGGTATTAGTCTTATTCAAACTATTGTGTACTCACAATCAGAAACAGAGGAAACAACCTCCTCGTCTTCTGATGAGCAATCGTGGATTAATGATATACTTGAAAATCAAAACAACCATATTCATGCGAGGCGAACTATCGTAGGGCATGTTGATAGAAAGGTTGAGGAAAGATCCAAAGGAGACGTAAATTTTTATATATTAAAGGATGAATACGGCGGTGAAATCAAAGTAAAGACAATCGAAAGCATGCCTAAGGAATTTGTCAATCGCAAGTACAAGGTCATTGGTGTAGTGGAGAAGGATGATGAAACTCCAGACCCATCCGATGTTTATTTTATTGAAATAAGAAAAGAGGAATTAGTCTCCGGGGTTAGAAATGTTGAAATGGGTGGAAGTGGGGGCGGTAATAATATACCGCCTGTTAAGCCACAGGCTGAATTTTCTGTTAACACTACTACGGGTGTCATCCCGTTCACGGTAAACTTTACAAACCAATCAAAAGGAAAAGTTGAGGAGGTATTATGGAGTTTTGGCGATGGCTCCTCCAGTAAGGAAAACAACCCTTCACATACGTATAATACCCGTGGTGTCTTTTCTGTAAGCTTAACCGTAACTAATAGTGCCGGTGCCGATACTAGTTTTAAAACAAACCTTATCACTGTTCGACGTTCTTTACCTCTGTTTGTAATTATCCTCGGTTCTATAGGCGTTACTTGTGCGGTTGTCGGGCTGGGATTTTTTGTATGGTCAATCACGAGAAAGCCACAAAAACAGGAAAGTCAAACACAAGTATGGGGAGGAGACGCTGGATTTTTCCCCCCACTTCCCAAAGTAAACGTGCCCACAGAGGTTGTCAAGGACAAATCGGTGCCTACTGCTGTAGTAGTAGAACATGGATATCTAGGAGTGCTTTCCGGGGATGGAAAGGAGAATGGACGGATTGATTTCTATAAGCACGGTGATGTGAATGAAAACGGCGAATATGTGTACACCCTTTCCAGGGCAATTCACGGAGATGAACACCGAACGGTTAAATTATCCGAAGATGACAATCTGGTTACCCGGGGTGTGCATGCAAAACTGTTTATAAATAAAACAACGGGAGAATTCAAGGTGGCGCAGTTCTATAGCAGCAACTCTGTTGCAATTCGCAGAAATAAGGGTGGTGATGTGATTAAATTAAACCAGGGAGAGCATCCTGTAGTTCTGGAAGACAAGGACGTAATGACGGTAGGAAGGACTAATTTGATTTTACATAAGGCTTGACGTATACAAGGAATTTCAATGTGAAATTGTAGCACGGGGGTTATCCCCCGCAATTGGCCTGTGTAGCGCAGGCTTCCAACCTGCATTCCACCAAAATGCAGGTAAGATGCCTGCGCTACGAATGATCGGCGCTACGGTCAGGGTTACAAATAAAAAGTCGTTGGGTTTTCGTATTTTAAAACCCAACCTGATTTAATAAATATTGTAGTACTTTCCTGTGTTTCAAGGGAAACCTCGAAGCACAGGAAAATACATGGAGAAATTTCAATGATTAAAAAAATCAACAAGTCCGTTAAAGGAGGCCAAAAGGCAAAAAACGACGACCACGTTCTTTGTAAGACCTATAACGATCCAGTGTCTCTCTATAAATTTAACCTCGTAGCCCTCGCCGCTGTGGCTGACGGCGTAGGCGGCGTAGAGGGAGGAGATAAGGCAAGCGCAATAGCAGTGAATGAGCTTGAAAGCCTGGCCGAAAGGAACAAGGGGTTTGGCACCCTTAAAGATATTGATGAATTTTTCAAGAATACCTATAAGGAAATCAATCAGGTTATCCTAAAGGAACAGGAAAATCAACATTTCCCGGACATGTGTACCACCCTCGTTTCAGCAGGATTGTTCAGGGCCACAGGAACGGAGCAATGCTACCTCTTTATCATAAACTGCGGGGATTCTCCTTTATTATGCATTGATACCGACAGGGATGAGATAGAACTCCTTTCCGCAATCCACCATACGGGAAACCACCTGACCCAGTATCTTGGCAAACGAAACCTGGAGATACATAACAGTTATTGTCAATGTCCGAAGAATGGTTTTATACTTCTTTGTTCGGATGGATTGACCGGCAATATAGCGAGTAGTCCCTGTGTCAGTAAAGAGGAGGTGAAAAAATACCTCTTGGAAACAAAAAATATTGACGAGGCTTCTGAGATATTGATAAAACTTGCGCAGTATAAAGGGAGCAGCGACGATATTTCAGTGGCCATTTTGGAGATGGGAAAGCCGAAAAGGATGAAGCCGAAACATTTAACGCCTGTTATGTTCAGGAGATACAGGGCAATTGCCGAACGTCTCGTATATGCCGGATGTATCCTCTTAAGTATAATTGGAGTATTTTATTATAAGTCGGATAACGTAAAATTAAAGGAAATTTTGGAGGATGATAAAAATGAACTACAGTTAAAAGAAAAGGAGATAGATAAATTGAACAACAATTTGCGTTCTAAAGATCAAGAAAGCCAAAATATACCATGGGGGTTGTCTGCCAGAATTAGAGAAATTGAGGAAGAAAATAAAAAATTGAGAAGTAATCAAAAAAAGCTTCTTGCTTCGAAAGATACAAAAAACGAGAGTCCGGCAAATAATACTAATCCTAAAGGTAAGGGGAAGGATGGTACAACAGAAAAAGGCCCGCCAACTCAGAGAACAGAAAATAAAATTACAAAGAAGACAGAGGATGAAAAAGCGCAAGAACAAACTAAGAAAAGTGACAATCGTCTTCCAAAGAACCCTGCGGATCAGGTACAGACTAATACTGGAAGTTGCACGACTGGGCAGAGAATAAGTCAGGCAGAGGAAATTAAATCTGACCGGCGTAAAGAATCCACACAGGAAGAAAAATTCGAAGACAAAAAACAAGAAGTTTCGGGATTTCCACAAATCAAAAATAATCCGGAGGAACCGACAGATGGAAAAGATTTAGCGGAGAAAAAAAGAAATAGTGAGCCAGAACCAGATAAAAAAGAAGAATTTAAATCTACAGATACATCAGCAAGCCAAAAGGAGGAAGGAAAAGAGAATAATAAAGAACTATCTGAAAAGACGTGGTTAATGATCAGGGTTACATTTGAAAATAAACCTTTAAAAGATGCGAGCATGTATATTGATGATAAGCTGTGTGAAAGAAAAACAGGTAATAATGGAGAACTGAAAATAGAAGCCTCCATAGGTAAACATACATTGAAGGTGGAGAAAAAAGGGTTCGTGCCTCATTGTGATACTATTGACTTTCAATCAAACAAAGTGAAAAGGGAAATTGTGTTAGTAAAAGAGAAATCAAAATGAGATTAAAAGATTCACAATATAAACGTACTAATTCTTTACCTCTGTGGTTACATCATTCACAAAAACGTTGGATGGGGTTGCCTTTTTTTGCCTTTATAGGGTTAACGATATTTCTTCTCTGCAATTCATCTAGTATCTACGCAGGAGAAGCAACAACCAGTGCAAAGCTAAAAATTGATGTTTTCGAGCAAAAGGGGTCGTCAAAAGTACCTTTAGAAGGCGCCGGTATTTTTCTAAATGGGATATTTTACGACAGTACAGATACAAATGGAAAAGTGACACTAAAGGATGTACCAATTGGCAGTCATATGCTTGAAGTTAAGAAACTTGGCTTTAATACATACAAGGCTAAGGTACAAATTAATGCTGCAGAATTTGCAGAGCGAGCAGAAGTGGTCTTAATTCGTGAAATTCCATCTGAATCTGAATCGTTAACTGTGCAAAAACAGCAGAAACGTAATGCTGATGAACCAAAAAACGAAGGGACATTGAAGATTACAGTTTCAGGTGATGCAGGAGAAAAACTAACAGGAGCTAACGTTTATCTTGACGGTAAATTCCTGGGGCAGACCAAAGACGGTATTATCAAAGCAAGAAGAAGTCCAGGAACATATAAACTAAAAGTAGAAAAAAATGGATTTTTAGTTTCTGAGGATGAGGCGGAAATTAAGAAGACTGAATATTTGGAAGAGAAAAAAATTACTTTAAAAAAAGAACAAATGAAACCGAAAGAAACAATAAAAACCCCTGCTGCAGTTAAAGATAAAAAAACAATTACAAGCGCTGATAATAAAAGTACAGATGCTAAGGATACCTCAAAACCGGAAGGCGACATTTTTTTAACAGTAAAAGTTTTTGAGGATACTGGTTCAGGAAGATTGCCGGTAAGAAATGCAAAAATTCTTATTGACGGTGGCCTGTGTGGTGAGACTGATGAAAATGGACTATTTAAAAGAAAACGCACACCTGGTGAATGTAAACTGCAAATTGAAAAAGAGGGATTTAATACTGAATATAAGATGTTTGCGCTTTCTTCATATTCTGATTCTTTTGAGGTCGCATTGAGAAAAACAGGAACACGAATTCACATAGAAGATTATTACGTATTTATAATTATCGGTTCTATCATAGGTTCTCTCGGCATCATTGCGCTGGTGGTAATTCTCTTTGCAAAGAAAAAAGGGGGAACGAAAGAGACAATTTTCATTGATAGTATGGGCGATGAACATACCGAAAGAATACAAAAAATTCATGTCAGATTTAGGCCCTTTAAGCATCGAAAAGGCATGTCCTTAATTTATCTGGGGAGGAATCCCTTTAACATTCGCCAGGAGGTTGTTTTCAAAGTGCTTAAGGAAGAACATCACAATGAGGACGGGTTATGGTTATTTGACAACGAGAAAAGGATTCATCTGACGTTGAAGAACAACGGGGTAAATAAGGGACAGACTCACCTGGCGCAATATTTATATTCGGGATATTTGGTACGAAATAAAAAACAAAAGGTTATAGCCTTCGAATATATAGAAGGGGTGTCTTTGTTTGAAATTATCGGCGCAAGAAAACACACGCTCCAGCAGGCAATTGAAATAGGGATATGGTTATGCGACCCTGTAATGGCCGTTCATCATGCGGGTTACTGCCATCTTGACTTAAAACCAGAACACTTTATTTATAAAGGGCAAAACCGGTTTACCTTAATTGATATTGCAACCGCATTAAGGGTTAATGATTCAGTTGTGACAATGATCAAGTCTCCCCCATACTCATCCCCTGAACAGCTTAGCCGAGGTTCTATGATAGACCAGCGTACGGATATTTATTCATTAGGGGTAATTATCGAGGAGTTAAGTCATAGTTCCACCATTGGCTACCTGAATAGCGCCTTGATAAGCGTTGTTCAAGGTATTATTGAAAGAATGAAAAATAAAGACCCTAACGCCCGCTACCAGCACATCGGGGAAGTAAAGGCAAATTTAGAAATGATTTTGCGTTCTTTTGTGAATACTTAACTGGATATGATGCAGAATACAAATCTGGAACTCATGAACTCAGAAAAAATGATTTCTTAACACTATAACCATAGCGACTATAGTTGGTAACACCAAAACATGAAGCAACTCACTTTACTCATACTATTATTCATAGCCGCCGCACTCGATAACTTTACATTAAAATTGGTTCACGCCGAACCAATACCAACGATAAATAAAGTTTACGAAGAACATGGCATACAAAAAGAAGTGGACGTTTCATTGCCGTCCGGAACTGAAGCAGGAATTAAGCCCGGAAGCAAAGGGAGGGTTTACACCATTGACGAAGATGATAAGACGGAAAGCCTGATGATAGCAGACATAGAAGTACTCAGCATAACACCCGATGGTTTAGCGCGTGCCAAAAGGACAAAAGGAAGCAATACAATAAAGATTAAAGAAGGAGACATTGTAAAATTTTTACCGGACGCTGAGAGTAAAGTGGTTAGAACGGCTGATACTATTGCACCTACTGGTTCAATTAGTATTAATAATTCTGCTTATACAAATTCCAGGTTGGTAACACTGAGTCTTTATGCTGCCGATAACATTGGGGTTATCGGTTATCATATTTCTGCCAGTCCTACCCCACCATCAGCCGTTGCAAGTAGTTGGAAGTCTGTATCTTCTTCTAAAAATTACGCTGAAGATGTTTCGTATACTTTGAGTAGCGGAGACGGCAGGAAGACGATATATGTATGGTACAAAGATGCAGCAGGGAATATATCAGCTTCTGCAAATGATTCCATTGTTCTGGATACAACAGCGCCAACAATAACAATTACCAGTCCCACTTCTGATTCTACCTATACGACGACAACCAGTCCGATACGTATAGGCGGTATTGCCTCAGATAATGCAAGTGGAATAAGGGGTGTAAGATGGAGTAATAGTAAGGGAGAGAGTTGGCTTGTCAATGGAACGACTAATTGGTTAATACCAGGTATCAATTTAGCTATCGGAAATAATTCAATAACAGTAACTGCCACTGATGCAGCAGGTAATACAAGTACAGATATGATAATAGTAACCTATAACAAAATAAGCGAAACAGCAGAAAAAACCAGGAGAGATGCTGAGGCATACCTTAACAATGGAAATACAAATCTTGAAAAGGGTTATTATGACCATGCAATTTCTGATTACAGCAAGGCGATACAGTTAGACCCGAAGTTTGCAAGTGCCTACAACAACCGCGGGTATGCTTATTATAAAAAAGGTGAATATGATTACGCATGGACGGATATTAACAAGGCAAAGAGCTTAGGATGTGAGGTTGAGCCTGAGTTTTTAGATGCATTACGCAAAGCAGTAGATGGCAGGTACAATAGTAATAAACTCAGTATCAATCAGGCAGAAATGAAGGTTGCGAAGAAAATATACGAAGATACCTGTGAACTTTGCCATGGGTCTGATGGGAAAGGGTCTAAAGCTGGAAAGCAATTTGGCGTGCCGGATTTTACCAGCCCCTATTATCAGGGCATGAGAACTGATGCACAGATGAAAGAATCAATGCTCAATGGCACAAAAAATCCAAATTACGTAAAACTCTCAGATTTAGGTGTTGATGTTTCAAAAGTCGAACTTCTCATAAAACTGGTGCGAGGATTCAATGGCAGGTAAAAATATTTTATTTATGTAAACTTTTTTTGTGAAAAAAGGGAATGCGTATGAAAAGAAAATTGTTTGATCGTATTACCGTGAATCCCAAAGTCTGCATGGGACAACCAACCATACGGGGAATGCGGATTACCGTAGCCTTTGTACTGAAATTACTGGCATCAGGTATGAGCCATGAAGAAATAGTTAAGGCGTATCCGGAACTCGAAGAAAAAGACATTCTTCAAGCTATAGAATATGCAGCATGGCTTGCCGGAGAATACTATTATCCCCTTCAAGTCTCTCATGAGTAAAAACTATGAAATTAAAGTTTATAGCGGACGTGCACATTTCGCCTCTTACGGTGAAAGAATTACAAAAAGCAGGGTATACGATTACCCGTGTTACCAACAAGCTTCCTTCTACGGCTTCTGACAATGAGATTATTCAATTAGCAAGTAAAAAACAAGCTGTGATTATTACACAAGATTTGGATTTTTCTGCAATTATTGCTCAAAGTAGACTTAACAGCCCAAGTGTTATTTCATTACAAGTTAATCCTGAGTTTTTAGAAGTATTGCGTAAAGCTTCTGGAAGGTAATGCTGGTGTAAAACTATGATTGAAATTCCCTTCCTTAACCACTAATGGTATGGAACGTCAGACTGATAAAAAGATGCCCGATGCTGGATGCCAGATTCTCGTATTCGAGCTTCCAGCATCTATATAGTATCGGGTATCCAGAATCGGGCATCGATCATCAAGAAATTTGTGAAAGTAAATCGTACATGAAGAAAATGTCCATATTACTAATAACTTTAACCATACTTTGTATCCTCCAATCAAGACCTGTTCACGCCGACCAAGTGCCTACCGTAGTAGAGATTTACGAGGAACATGGAATACAAAAGGAGGTGGATATTCAATTGCCACCGGGGTATGAAAATATTAAGTCTGAAAGCAAAGGCAAGGTTTATTTTCTAGACGAAGACAAAGAAGAGAGCGTTATAGCAGATATTAGGGTTGTAAACATTCCGAAGGATGGAATAGCCCATGCACAAATAACAGGACAAAGCGCATCCATTTTGATTAAAAAAGGGCATTTTGTAAAATTCTTACCACCGCCTCAAGTTGCCGGTATTGTTGCTCCTTCCGGCTCAATAAGTATTAATAATGGATCAGCAGATGAACCAATAACTACGATAAACAAAATTTACGAAGAAAATGGCGTACAAAAAGAAATGGACGTTTCATTGCCATCTGAAAGTAGAGCAGGAATTAAAATAGGAAGCAAAGGGAGCGTTTACACCAAAGATGAGGATGATAACACTGAAAGCCTAATAGCGGACATTGAAGTGACCGGCATAACATCCGAGGGCTTAGCGCACGCCAAAAAAACAAAAGGAAGCGATACGATAAAGATTAAAATTGGAGATGTTGTAAAATTTTCGGAATCTCGGATTACCGATACTATTGCTCCCGCTGGCGACATAAAGGTTAATAATAATTTCGAATACACAAACTCCCGGAGGGTAACTCTGAGTCTTTCTGCTGCCGATAATAGAGGGGTTACCAGCTATTATATTTCTCCCAACCCTACTACGCCATCAGCCGGCGCAAGTGGTTGGCAGCCTGTGGCATCATCTATTAACTACTCCGAAAATGTTTCTTATACTTTGGATAGCGGTGATGGCAATAAAACAGTATATATGTGGTATAAGGATGGTTTAGGGAATATATCAAACACCTATTGCGACTCAATTGTTTTAGATACAGCCCCCCCATCTATATCTATCACCAGACCCTATTCGGGTTCTTATTATCCGACAGAAAGTAAAATTGTAACTCTGGGGGGCGATGCTTCAGATACTATCAGTGGAATCTGCGAAGTAATATGGAGTGATGGCACAAATAAATATAAGGCGAATATAACTTCTCATGGTTGGTCTGCTGCTATAGAATTAAAATCAAAGATTTGCACAATAACAGTAATGGCTTTTGATTGTGCAGGCAACATGAGTAAAGATGAGATTAGAATAGATACGGCCTTGTACAATTGGAAGAAGGCCGCTGATAGTGTTACTTATGAAGATAAACGTAAATAAAAATATGTTTCACCTGGTAATTAATTTCTTTAATATTTAATGGAGAAAGGAAGGGTTTGTATGAAGCGCTTTATTATTTTGACGTTGGTACTTTGTTTATGTGTTGCTCCTATAGGTTGTAAAACAACGGGAAGCGGGATTGGCGCGGGTGGGGGCGCATTGGCTGGCGCGGGCGCTGGGTATGCAATTGGAGGGTGGAAATATGCCCTCATTGGCGCAGCAGTTGGGGCTATTGCTGGAGCAGTCGCAGGTCATTATATAGATAAGTATGTAAAGGGAAGAGAGGAAAGCAAAAATGAAATAGGGTATAAAGATTCTGACGGTGAGAAAGTTCAAATCCAAAACGCATCAACTACACCAACGTATATAACGCCGGGGAATGAAATAAAGCTGGAAGTGAATTATTATGTACTTAACAGCGACCCGGAAGCAACGGTTAAAGTAAAAGAAACACGTGTTGTTACCTATAACGGACAGCAAATGTTTAAACCACTTGAAAGAGAAGTAGAGAGGGACCAGGGATTATTAACAAGCACCGCAAAGATGAATATTCCCGAGGATGCTCAAAAAGGGGAATATGAGGTTACAACAACACTCAGTTGCGGCAATAAAAGCGAAACAACAGTAACGAAGTTTACGGTTTCTTAAATCAACACCTTTGTTCTTCTGTTTAAAGCAAAACTGAACGGGACACAGATTTTCACAGACAAAAAATAAGGGTATAGTATTTAAACCCAAAATCTGCGTTTATCTGTGTCCTGGTTTGCAATTTATTAAAGGTAATAAAAGGAAGGGGGATATAGTTGATATAGATGAAGATACTCATTTCTCTATTCCTATTATTAATAACAGTAATTGAATTCAACAATCTCCAACCAAGGCTGGTTTATGCCAACCAACTGCCTACCATTGAAGAGATTTACGAAGATCACGGTGTACAAAAGGAAGTGGATATTAAATTACCGCCTGGGTATGAAAACATTAAACCTGAAAGCAAAGGTAAGGTTTATTTTCTAGACGATGACAAAGAGGAAAGTATTATAGCAAGTATTGAGGTTGTAAGCATTCGAAAGGGTGGGATAGCACATGCAAAAATAGCAGGTCAAAGCGCATCCATTCTGATTAAAAAAGGGCATTTCGTAAAATTCTTGCCATCGCCTCAAGTTGCTGATACTATTGCGCCCACTGGTTCAATAAGGATTAACAATAACTCTGCTTATACAAACTCCTGTACAATAACCCTACGTCTTTCTGCTACCGATAATATTGGCATTATTGGTTATTATATTTCTACCAGTTATACTCCACCATCAGCCGTTGCAAACGGTTGGCAGTCTGTGCCTTCGTTCAAAAACTACTCTGAAAATATTTCTTATACTTTGGATAGTAAAGATGGCCGGAAGGCAATACATGTTTGGTATAAGGACGCGTCGGGAAATATTTCAACAGTAGCAAGCAGTTATATTATTCTTGATACCACAACCCCAACACCAGGGATCGCTTCTTCTGTACCCACTAAAGAATCAGACGTTGGCGGCTTGTATAAATGTGCTACATGCAATAAAAAGGTTGGAGAAGGACATATTTGCGGTGTTACAATATTTTGTCAACAATGCAAGGAGGAAGTTGGACCAGGTCATATCTGCGATTTAACTTTTT
>CAYJPZ010000032.1:4297-11962 GCA_964372185.1 uncultured candidatus Brocadiaceae bacterium | reverse complement strand
ATTGTAAAAAAGAGGTCGGAGATGGACACGTCTGCGGAATCACGACGTTTTGTTTCAAATGTGAAGAAGAAGTTGGATCAAGCCATCTCTGTGATATTACATATTTTTGCTACGATTGTGAAAGAGAGGTTGGTGATGAACATATCTGTGGTGTTACTCATTTTTGCTTAACATGCAAGGTAGAAGTTGGTGAAGGACATGCATGTGGAAGGACTTACTTCTGCTTTGATTGTGAAAAGGAAGTACCAAAAAACCACGATCACTCGAAAACAAGAGATAAACCTATTACTCAACCTTACAAATCGAGCAAGATATTAGCAACGGTGAATGGTGAAAATATTACCCAGGAAGACGTTGATAAAATATTGAATAGATTTGGAAATCAGGTTAATAAAGAACAACTCTCTACCGTTACAAAACAAATACTCGATGGGCTGATTACTCAAAAACTCATTATGCAATTTATTAAAGATAGCAAAATCGAAGTAAGTCAGGCTGAAATAAATACAGAGTTGAACAAGGTGCGAAATGATGTTGAGTCTAATCCAAGCCTTAATGGGCAGCTGGAACAAGTATTGGAATTTCATGGAGGCAGTATTGATGAATTGAGAAGAGACATTATGATAGCTATCTCCTTAGAAAAGTATCTTAGTAAGGATATAGATGATAGCGTAAAGCAAGATGTTAAACAAAAGATGCTGGAAGAAAAAGCCCAGTTATTAATTAAACAACTTAGGGAGAAAGCCAAGATTAAATATATCACCCGGTAATCCTGTTTCGCCGATGAGATACTTTACAGAATATAAATCTGGAACTCAGAAACTCAGGAATGACAATTCAAAAACGAATTTGAATCAAAATTTATTGATACCACTATACGTTTTAAAGCACGAGACAAAAAATTATTTTCCATTTTTTTTGAGTTCATGAGTTCCAGATTTAAAAAGAATGAAGAATGTCTTTTTGGGTGGAGAACTCTGACAATCTTCCAACTTATGATATAAAAAACGTGAAGAAATTGACTTTCTTATTATTAGCAATAACCAATACAGTAAATATTCACCTATTAAACCTCTATGCCGAAAAGATAACTCACCAAGCTGTTAAAGCAGAATCAATACCAAAGGTAGAGCGGTTTTACAAAGAGGATGGAATGGAAAAGGTGGAGATTTCAATACCCGCGGGGCGCGACGTGGAAGTCATGTCTGAAACTAAAGGCAAAGTTTACTTTATAGATTATGATAATACAGAGAGTATTATTGCGGATATTGAAGTGCTTGAAATAAAAGGCAAATCGGTCATAGCAAAGATACGGGGCAGGAGTTCCACAATATTGATTGAGAAAGGGAATTTAGTAAGGTTTCTGATTGATGAGAACCAGAAAAGGATATTAGCAGCAACAAGGGTATATGAGGCAATACTCGATAAAATCACATCGGTAGAAAACCTGTGTGATTTAAACAGGATAGAAAAGGATGAGATACAGGGATTCATTCGCGAACATAAAGATAATAAACATATTTCAGAACTTGAGCGGGAACTTGAAAAAAGACGTGCGAGATTAAAGGAAGAAGATAATGGGCGATTTAGAGCCGTGAAGCAAGAAATAGACCGGGCGGGGCAGGTAGAGAAAGTGCGTGAGCTAGCAAGAAGATATCATGAGAAATATACGTGCAGTGAATATTCTGAAGAACTGGACAAATATGCAGAACAAAGGGCTGTAGCAATTGAAAAAATGGTGGTTGATACGAGAACAAAAAACGTGGTAACTCCTAAAATAGCCGCAGGATATTATCACTCTATAGCTCTAAGGTCTGATGGAACGGTCTGGACGTGGGGGGAAAATGATTTTGGTCAATTAGGAGATAGAACCACTTTAAATAGAACAATTCCAATACAGGTTAGTGGACTCAATGAAGTTGTTGATGTTGCAGGTGGAGGGTTTCACACTATAGCTTTGAAGTCAGACGGAACTGTTTGGTCATGGGGATATAATAAACAGGGTCAATTGGGGAATGAATCTACTATCACCAGTACAGCTCCAATGCAGGTGAGGAAACTTAGTGGTATTGTAGCCATAGCGTGCGGAGGATTCCACACAATAGCTTTAAAATCCGATGGAACGGTCTGGACATGGGGAAAAAACGATACTGGACAATTGGGAGTAGACAACAAAACAGATACTTATAAAGCCGCACCAGTACAGGTTAATGGTATAAGTGACATTATTGCTATAAAAGGAGGTGCTGGGTATACCATAGCTTTGAAGTCAGACGGAAGTGTTTGGATATGGGGAGATAATAAGAATGGTCAATTGGGCGACGGTACAGTTTGGTCTAGGAACATTCCAGTAAAGGTTGAAGGACTCAACAATGTTATAGCCATTGCAGGCGGAGGGTTTCACGCTATAGCCTTGAATACTACTAATTCTGTATATGCCTGGGGTTCGAATGAGTGGGGACAGCTAGGCGAAGGGACTACTACTAACAGGAACACTCCTGTACAAGTAAGTAGTATTAATGATATTGTCTCCATTGCAGGTGGATATGATCACACCGTAGTTTTAAGGTCAGATGGAACGGTATGGGTATGGGGAGATAATAATTATGGCCAATTGGGGGAAAAAACTGTCGTAATACGTGAAAGTGTACCGATGCAGGTTAATGACATTAGTAATGTTACTTCCCTTACTTGCGGTTCACGTCATGCCCTAGTTTTGAAGTCAGATGGAAGCGTTTATTCATGGGGAAACAATGCGAATGGTCAGTTAGGAAATGGGACTACAAAAGATAGTACCATGCCAGTGCAAGTGGCCAATATCAATTTAGGAAAGGCAACATTGTCCCATGAAGTAAACCAGAGAGAAAACCCGAAATACAACAACAGAGGTACTGACTACCTTGAGAAAGGTCAGTATGACTTGGCTATTTCAGATTTTAGTAAAGCCTTAGAGGTTAATCCTCATGATGTGCTAACCTACTATGATCGTGGTTTTGCTTATTATAAAATGGGTCAATTTGACCTGGCAATCTCAGATTTCAGCAAAGCTGTAGAGATCAGTCCAAGACTTGCGAGTGCTTATTGTAATCGGGGAAATGCCTTTTGTAACAAGGGTGAATATGACCGTGCAATCCTGGATTACAGCAGGGCTATAGAGATAAATCCAAAGGACGCCACGACTTATTACAATAGAAGCATTGCATATTCCAAGAAAGAAAAGTATATTGAGGCCAGAGAGGATGTCTATAAGGCACAAAACTTGGGTTACCAGGTTCACGTCAAATATCTGAAGGATATTGAGAAGAAGGCTTTGGCTAAAAGAGATGAGTAATGCCGATTTGCTAGCAATACAAAACGTCAGGCCGATACTTGATACTAGATGCCAGATTCTCGTGTTCCAGCATCCAGCATCTCGTATCGAGTATCGAGAAAGCTGTGCCCGAAATTCATTTGTGCCAAAAACCATACAACATATTGAATAAGGATGTTGAAATATGAGAAGTATAACTTTCCCGGCTTTATTAATAACGATAACGGTATTGAATGGGTTCCTACCAAAACTCCATGCTGAAAAGACAGTTCAAACACTTCACGAAGGATCAATACCAACGATAAAACATATTTATGAAAAAGAAGGAATTGTAGAAATTTTAATACCATCTGGATACAAAGGGAAAACCGATTCGGGATGCAAAGGTAAGGTTTATTTTATTGATGATTATGACGATTCGGAGAGTATTATTGCAGATATTGAAGTGATTGAGGAAAAATACAGCGCTGAGGGTAATAGAGCAGTAAAGGCAAAGGTACTGAGTAAAAGCGCTACAATTCCAATTATAAAAGATATTAATTTTGTAAGATTTTTAAATATTGAAGAACAACAACATAATCCGATGGAGCTAAAAGATTTCGAAACCATTCTTAATAGTATTACCACGGCAGCAGACCTATGTGAATTGAACAGGATAAAGAGTGAAGATATACGCAAATTTATTAAGAATTATCAGAAGAGCAAGAATATTTCAGTGCTGAATAATTTGTTGGACGAGAGGCGTGAAAAGTTGAAGAAAGAAGACGATGCGCGTTTGAGTGCGGCAAAAAAGGAGATAGACAACGTGACACAGAAGGAGAAAGTTCGTGAAATAGTCAGAGAGTTTTATGAGACATATCCATGTAGTGAAAGATTGAGTGAATTGGACAGATACGCTGAATCAAGGATTGAGGCGATTACAAGAGTAATTGCTGAAAAAAAGGATATTTCGGGTGAAATTAAGAGTGTTTTGTATAATATTGGTGAAGCAATCAGACAGGGAAATGGAGAGGCGTTTTGCCGATTTCTTAATAAGGAGAATAACGGCTTTTACTCCCGTGAACAAAAGATAATAGAAGATTTTGCCAAAGAAATCCAGATACACAATAGCTCCTTTGATGATATTAGCATTACGATAGATGGCAATACTGCCAGCGTACAATGTGCGTGGAATATGAATTTTACGTGGAATACATTTCCTGATAAGAAATTTGATAATAAAAGCAGGCTTTCTTTAAAAATGAAAAAAACTAATAACGGGTGGGAGATATTTGATACAGACAAGACCAATTCAAATCCGTAGGCAAGTCCTCCTTGTGAAAGGGAGACGAAGGGAGGTTGTTAAAAAACTTGTAGGAGTGAAATGGCTGTTCGTCATGGATTTCAAACTATTCGTAATTAATGGGAGATAATGAGGATCATCATTATATACTGTACATGCGTTTTATCATCACAAATGAGTCATGTTTTAAAAACGACTACAGCCAGATACCCGATACTGCACGCTGGATGCTCGATTACGAGGATCTGGCATCGAGCATCAAGCAAAAGGTGTTTTTTCATTGGTTTGAGATACCTCCTTGCTGGTTTATTACTATTACTAATTCCGGCTCTCACAGTTAATAATTTCGAATTACGCACAGTTCATGCAGGGCAAATACCCACAGTAAAAAAGATATACAGAGAAAATGGAAAACAAGAGATTGTGGAGATATCGTTGAATGAATCACAGGCTAAGGTTGTATCTGAAAAAACAACACCAAAGATAGCTGCTGGGTATTACCACACCGTTGCATTAAAGTCAGATGGGACGGTATGGGCTTGGGGAGATAATACCAATGGACAACTCGGTGATGGAACAAAGACTAATAGGACTGTTCCCGTACCGGTAAAAGAAATTAACAGCGTAGTTACTATTACGAGCAAAGAATCTAGTACCACAGCACAAAAAATGGATTCCAGTTTTTGGATTTGGGGAAATGAGGCACTTATATCGTGCGAGAAACCAAAACAAGTTAATGAGATACAAGGTATTGCAGCCCTTGGTAGCTTTCTTGATCATCCTATAGCCTTGCGATCAGATGGTTCAATTTGGATGTGGGTAGAGGTGCCGCTTGGGGTTGATAATTTTTTTGCAGTGGGAAAACGCATTGACAAAGAATCACCGATATTAATGAGAATAAAAGGAATCGATAATGTTACAACAATTGTGTGTGGAGAAAATTATCAAGTAGCCCTAAAATCAGATGGTACTCTCTGGGATTTGCATTCGAGAGAAATAATAACTGATTATGGTCAAAAAACTATTAGTATAGTGCCAAATCAAATATGTGAACTCAATGATGTAATTGTTATTAGTGGAGGACGCACTCATGCAATAGCGCTAAAGAGAGATGGTACCGTTTGGACTTGGGGCAATAATACGGACAGTCAGTTGGGAGATGGTACTACTACGAATAGATTTTCGCCTGCACAAGTCAAGGGACTCAATAATATTACTGCTGTTGCAGGTGGAGGATATCACTCTGTAGCTTTGAAGTCAGACGGCACGGTTTGGGCATGGGGAGATAATAATTATGGCCAATTGGGAATAGGAACTACTATAGATACAAGTACACCTGTGCAAGTCAAGACACTTAACAACATTAATGCCATTGCTGCAGGAACGCTTCATACTATTGTTTTAAAATCTGACGGCACGATTTGGACGTGGGGGGATAACAGGTATGGGCAGTTAGGAGACGGGACTAATACAAACAGGAATTTACCTGTACAGGTAGTAAATATTAATATAGGGAATGTTGCATTATCACAGTCGTCTATAAAGCCATAGACTGAGTATTTTGTATTTAGTTTTATCCTGATAACTGTATATGACTATATTCTGAATGGAGATCTCTTTGCATGAATAATTCATTTAAATGCATGTTTATTCTAGTACTTATTTTATCACTTCATTTATTTTTACCATTTTCCCATGCTGAAACAAAACTATCTGGAAGAGTAACTGAGAAGGAAGGAGACATCGTTACGATTAATATAGGTTACGATGCAGGTGTTCAATTAGGAATGAAATTCTCTGTTTATCGGATAGACAAACAAATCTTGCTCCCGTTATCCAATGAACAAATCCTGATAGGTTCACATGAAATCATCGGACAGATTCAAATCACAAAAGTAGAAAATAACACCTCAACTGGAAAGATATTACAAGAGGGTAAAAACAATGACCAAAAAATTAAATCGTTGTGTTATGTCGAAGAAGCTGAAGACCCGCCCATTCCTAATGAACCTCCCATTATATCTTCAGTAAATATTAACATTGATACTATACTACCCGGAAAACAAGTGGAAATAAAAGTGGATGCCTTTGATAAAAATGCAGACTCATTAATCTATTCATGGGAAGCGGATAGAAGTTATTTTCTATCTGACAATACTATAACACCAGTTAATTATTGGATTGCACCATTTGAAAAGGGTGACTACACCATTACGATAAGCGTTAGTGACCAAAGAGGTGGATTTGACCAAATGAAAAAAATTATTACGGTAAGCGACCCTGATTGGAATGGTGATCTTGGAAATTATCAATTAACACGAACCTTTAAAAATAATTTATATTCCGGATACGATTCGGATGTGTTAAACGTGTTAGACGTAGATTTTGACAGTAAAAACAACATGTACGTCCTTGATCCTAAGGAAAAAGGCATCAGCGTCTTTGACCCGAATGGAAGATATTTGAAAACATTATGTGCTGGAAGATTCAACTCACCCAATGAACTTCTGATAGAAGATGACAAACTCTATATCATTTACGATAACAATAAGTTCGTAGACAGGTATGACCTGATGGGCAATCAGGAAGTTTCATATAACAAAAAGAAAACGAGTGAATATGAAATGGACGTGCTTCGGAAGCCGATCGCGTGTGCAATCGGCAATGAGGACGAATTATATATTATTGATGGAATCGGTCATGATATTGCAGTATTTGAGAAAAGTGGACGATTTCGACTCAGGTTTGGAAATGGCGCAATTGAAAGGGGAGAGTTATCGAACCCTGTCGCCATAAGGGTTGACAGCGGGGGGAACATATATGTGCTTGATTCCGGCAAGGGAGAAATCGTAGTCTACAACCCAAGGATGCAACATCAAAAAAGCATTCAACTCAGGTCAAAAGAAATCTGCGATATGTATCTGGACAAAAGAAAGGAACAATTCTACCTGATAAATGCCGCAGGTAGCGCAGTATTCGTTGTTGATACTTCCGGAAAAATAATGCATGAATTCGGAATGCTAAGAAATCCGCACAAGATAAGTAATGATAGGTTTGGCAATGTTTATATAAC
>CAYJPZ010000032.1:0-4287 GCA_964372185.1 uncultured candidatus Brocadiaceae bacterium | reverse complement strand
ATAAGTATATTCAAAAAGAAGGTTCGTATAAGTATTATGGTAAATTCGGGACTAATCCATTTACGAAGATTACTGATATTGCCGTGAATAAGGATGGTTCAATCTTTTTGCTAAACGAATCAAGCTCGGAAATTATCAAGGTAAACAGGAATGGTTGGGAATTGACCAGATTTGGCGGTAAAAGTACCGAGGAAAAAAGTTTAGAAAAGCCGACTGCTATTGTTGCTGGTGCAGGTGGTAAATATATCTACATTTTAGATAGGTACAGAAAAGACGTGTTGCAGTTCTCTAATGACGGTGAATTTCTCCGGGTTATTACGAGCAAGAAAGAGGGCAAGGTTACTGACCCTGCGGACATAGCTAGCGATAAAGAAGGTAATTTGTATGTTGTAGATATGAAGTCTGATGTTTGCTTTGTTTATAATACAAACGGGGCGTTCATTGCTCAAATTGGGACTAAAGGAAAAAAAGATGATTTTGAATACTTGTACAAACCGACGCGGGTGGCTGTAGAACCGGATGGGAAAACCGTCTATATTTATGATGATAACTCTAAATTAAGAAAGATAAATGTGTATACCAGAAATGATGCTGATAATTCTTACCCTCTTTTGAGATATGATAAAGCTTCTGAAGCCGTATCTTTATTAAAAGTTAACAACTATAATCGCTTAATGGTTTCTTACGCCTCGGAATCAAATTCCCAGGGTATTAGTTTTATTGGCAACAATGGAACGTTAGAGCGAACGTTAACCGGAAAAGATGGCTTTAGTTCAGTCGA
Source organism: uncultured candidatus Brocadiaceae bacterium (assembly GCA_964372185.1). Lineage (GTDB taxonomy): Bacteria > Planctomycetota > Brocadiia > Brocadiales > Brocadiaceae > JACVXV01. The sequence continues at coordinate 3,506 of CAYJPZ010000032.1, read as the reverse complement.
AGATATTGAAATAGACGGGACTGAGAATATTTATGTGCTTAGCGCCAACAGCAATGTGCATGTCTTTAAGCAACAAAAGCTGCTTCAGGAACTTAAATAGATTTTAATGACTTCAGGTTCGATTGAAAGTGATAATATTTAGAAAAATTGAAAATAAGATGTGCCTGGCAAAAGATAAATACGCGCCCTCGTACATAATAGAAATGTGCAAAATTGGTCCTAACGTCATGAAATTGGTAGAACAAGAAAAGTGGGATACCTTGTTTATTATTATGATGATTATGTGTCCGGAACAGGTTAGGGTAGAACTGGAATTTTTAGAGGATGTGCTTAATGACCTTAAAAAACGCCGGCCTGAAATTGTTTCAAAAATTCAGCACATGCTTGCTCATAAATGGATTGAGAGTGAGAAAGCGCGGCGCGACCTTGGCGGCGCCGCTTTGGTGGATTGGATTTTGAGATATGATAACCCCTAATATAGTTTCATTTCAGGAGTTTTACACCGATAAATTATAGAGATTTTATTGTACACCACATCAAATCAAAAGAGGTAATTAAAATGAAAACTGCCACAGCAATTAAATTGGAAAGGGCAGAAAAAGACGCTTTAGAGAAAATGGTTCGGGTAGGACTTTTCCCAAGCAAAGACGAAGCAGTAAGGGCAGCAATTATTAAGTATGCTTCAGACCTGGGGATTCTTAACCCCGATGTGTTATGGAATAGGATTGGCAAGTATAAAAGGAGAAAAGTTAGTCCAGAGCAATTAATGAAAGATATTGAAGCGATTAAAAATGAAGCGTAGAGTTTTTCTTGATACCAATGTTTTCATTGTCATTTTGCTGTGAAAGAGGCTGGTGAAATGTAATTGGATGCCATAACAAACAACAATTACAAGCAGTCTCACAATCTTTAAATATCCAACCGGTCAATTTCCCGCCGTTCGGGGCATAAATGTCCGTAAAGTTCTGTGACATGCGTCGTGCTATGCCCTACCCACTTTGCAACCTCCCACATTGAAATACCTGCCATCAAACACTGTGATACAAATGTGTGGCGAAGCGTGTGCAGCCCGACGTTTGTCAAGCCGATCTTCAGCATCAATTCCTTGAAATTCCTGGAGGCGGTATCTTCCTGAATTATTCTGCCCCCTTCGTATAGAAAGCAGTACCCCTGCTTATCGCCCTCGAATAGGTGGAATAATTTCTGATGAAGCGGAAAGACCCTTTCCTTGCGCGATTTCGGAGTAAAATTAGTTTTATTGCGGACGTGGACGGGTTTTCTGTTAATATCAATATCCTGGTATTCTAAATGAATTAACTCTCGTCTCCTCATGCCTGTGTACAGGGCTGTTAACACAAGGTTTTCAAGGTACGTTCCCCTTGTGACCTCAATTACCTTTTCTTTTTCCTCTTGTGTTAAGAATCGCTGCTTGTTTTTTTGAACTCCATGAAGTGGCGCCAAGTTTTTGGAAGGGTTTTTCGCAAGATAGTCGAGTCTAACTGCCCTGTTGAGCATTGAACCTACAACTACCATTGCATTTTTTACGGTATTCTTTTTGTTTTTTACTAATTGGTGATTTCTGTAATTCTCAAGCAATAGAGTATCAATTTCGTCAAGGTAATGAATAGACTTCTCGCTCAGATAACTAAGAAATTGATGGAATATGTATTTTATATTTTTAAGCCACTCGTTTGATATATTTCCTTCCAGCAGCCTTAAATGTTCACCGATAAAGTCGGTTATTTTTACGCGGCTGCTATTTTTTAAATTGTACTTACATTGATAAAGTTCAGTATAAATTTTTTGGGATAAGTTTATAGCCAGTTCTTTACTGGTTGTTTTTGTACTGCCTCTGTATCTTTTATTTTTTATGTAAAAATCGTAGCACCAGGTTTTTCCCCTTTTATGCAAACCGAAATTCATAAATTTTGACCGCGCATCCTAAAAGAATTTTTAAGTCATAATCTCACCCGGAACCCATTGATTTTGTTGGTAGGAGCGGCTAGATAGCAATGGTAGTCGCCGGCAGGGTTGGGCAATCAACACAACTTGTTACATAAAAACAAATTATTCGTTACGCGAATATTTTACAATTTCTGGTCTCAAATTGGTCGCAATACGTAGGAAATGGCTGAATATTCAAGGATTGTGTAAGATTTTGAGTCTGGCGTGTCTGCCAATTCCACCACTCTGGCACAAAATATCAGGCAACGGTATTCGCTAGTCGATGCGATATGAACATGGCGGATATTATATACTATTTTTGCCGTATTTCATCATTATTTTTCTATTTTTCAATCATCTCGACGTTTGTACGTGGTACCGTTGCCGTGGAACCATCAAGAAACTCCACCTCGAGGGTACGCACCGTTGCCTCTGTCTCTATGGTACAAGGGGCGAAAGGAAGGTTCTTTATCTTCCCGATCTTTCCAAAATGCGGCACACGGATAACCCTTACCGGGTCTCCGACGTCCATGCCTCTGTCGATGGGCTTAGTGACCTCTTCGCCGGACGACTTGTCTGTATAGGGGATAATAATTTCCGGTCTTACGACTCCTGCCCGAATCTGAGTGGCGCCGTTAATTGACGTCTTGGCGCCGGAACGGAATTTTAAGAGATCAAAGGTTCTTTGCGCCATGTGAATCTTGCCGAACCCTTCCGTCATAATTAGGGTGATGCCGATTTCTTCCGATCCGGTAATTGCCACGCCGAGGTCATATCCGAGGAGTTTTCGCAGGTCTTCATCGTCAAACCCGCCGGTAATGATGCCTTTGACCCCTATCTTTTGCGCCTTATTAATCGCATCGTGCTGAATAAAGGCGCCGCCTACGATTATTTTATCTTTGTGTCCCGGCTGGATATGGTCGTTCGTTAGAACGTCATCCGGCTTATCTACGGCAATAACAAGCTCGCCGACGGCTTCACCGCCTACTCCGAAGATGCCCTGGATATAGGTGGCCATTGTCTCCATAACAACCCCTTCCTTTTCCATAACCTCAATAACAGCGCCGTCTATGTATGCAAGCACCTGGATAGGCTTTGGAGGTTCCCTTAAAAGGATTTGTCCCGTTACCGTGGAAATGGTCTCGATGGTACCGGTAATCGGCGAATGCAAAACCGATTTCATCATTTTTACCCACGGCTTGGTCTCGGCGATGGGTTCGTCCTTCCGGACGGGGTCGCCTTCCTTCTTCAGCATGTACTCTCTGAGCTCTTTGGGCTGGATACCTAAACGATTAACCGCATTAATGGCCTGCACCTTACCGGGCAGATGCGCCCGTGCCACAACGTCATCCGCCTTGAGGACGTCGTCTTTTTTTACGATGACGTCGCCAATCAAGGGAAGCGAGCGATGGCTCGTGACCACTTTCTTTTCTGATATGCGTAAACCGGGTGTATATGCGTGGGTCATGGATATGGCAACCCTCAATATGCCAGACGTAGTAATGGGACGCAGAGCGACCTCATGTCGCATTCCCACCCTGAAGCGCGGCAAAGTATAGGAA